>CAIJMB010000095.1 GCA_903821715.1 uncultured Flavobacteriales bacterium | reverse complement strand
TGGACGTGTTTACGACCCAGCCGGTGGGCACGATCATAAAGATCAAACTCGAAGGCCCGTATACCGCAGAAGTTGACGCAGTTACCACTGTATCAGGAACATGGGAAACGCTGTTGTTTGATTTTGGAATCCCCGCGAGCAATGGAAGTGGCCATTTAGTCATTATGCCCCAACCCTTTACGCCGGGGGGCGGAGCCACTTTTTATGTGGACAATATTCAACAAATCGCAGGTCCCATCGCGACACCGCTGCCCGGCATGCCCCTCACCTTTGAGTCGGATGCCACCACCGACCACTTCTTTGACTTTGAAAGCGCATTCGTAACAGTGGTGGCCAATCCGCATCAAAATACTGGAAACACTAGCGCTACGGTGGCCAAGCTCATTCGCTACCGCGGTGCCCCATTTGGCGGAAGCAAAATCACGTTTAGCAACAATATCAACTTTGCGACCCACACCGTACTTACTATGAAGGTCTGGACCTCGGCTCCAATCGGAACCAACGTCACCCTCAAAACCGAGAAACCTTTTTGGGGCGTTGAGCGAAGTGTTCAAACCACGAAAACGGGGGATTGGGAAACATTGTCTTTTGACTTTGCCGGATCGCTGAGTGACATGCCTTCTCTCGTGTTTTTGTTTGACTTCACTGCGGGCAGCACGAGTGTCGGAAACGGTTCTGCCCTCTCTACCTTCTTTTTTGACGACGTGAAGTATGCGGCGATTCCATTGAATACCGATGAGGCAGAATCATTCAATGCTCTGAAGGTCACTCCGAACCCCACAAGGGACCAATGGACCTTTAGCGCAGCGGCACAAGATCCAGTGCGTGTAGAACTTTATGATTTGCACGGCAAAATGCTAGGAGTCGCTGAAGGCAACCCCTCTGCCACCATTGATGCCACACAGCTTCCCGCAGGTGTCTACATGGCACGCATTCAATGCAACGAACGCTTGATCGTCCAACGCGTTACGAAAATCTGAGGCTTGATCTTCAATTCGCGGCATTTCAATGAATCCGGATTTCGCACAATACCGCCTCAACTTAAGCGAGTCTCATCAGGCCATTAGTGACCTAATCTTCAACGCTATTGCTCAAGAGCTTACTGAGGCCACATTCAAGATTTGGCACCGGCACCCGGTTTGGTTTCTCGACGGAAATCCGATTGTGGGCATTAGCAGCCAAAAAAAGGGTCTGCGCTTGATGTTTTGGAGCGGAGCCGACTTTGACGAGCCGCAACTCGACGTGCGCGAAGGCAAATTCAAAGATGCTTCTGTGTTTTATAATCAGGTGAGTGAAGTTGAACTCGACGACCTCATGCGGTGGATTCAAAAAGCCCGCAGCATCCAATGGGACTATAAAAACATTGTACAACGTAAGGGAGTCCTCGAACGAATTCACCCCACGCTTTAGCATTCAGCCCATGGAACTTGGAATCGACAGCTTCGCCTCGCGCGAGCACGAACAACCCGTAGAGGCGATTCAGCACCTCCTCGAACGCATTGAAACGGCCGACCGCGTCGGCCTTGACGTATTTGGCGTCGGCGAACACCACCGAGCGGAATTTTTGGATTCCGCTCCCTCGGTCATTCTTGCTGCAGCTGCTGCGCGCACCCAGCGCATCAAGTTGACCAGCGCGGTGACGGTGCTGAGCGCTGCTGACCCCGTGCGGGTATTTCAGCAGTTCGCCACGCTGGACCTCGTAAGCAAGGGCCGCGCTGAAATGGTCGTTGGGCGCGGATCCTTCACCGAGTCATTCCCGTTATTTGGCCTGGACTTCAACGACTACGACGCGCTGTTCGCCGAAAAACTGGAGTTGCTCCTGAAGCTTCGCTCTGAGGAGCGCGTGACCTGGTCGGGCAAATTCCGTCCGGCGTTGAACGATCAGGCCGTCTATCCCCGCCCGCTGCAAGCCGAAATTCCGATCTGGGTCGGGGTGGGCGGAACCCCAGAGTCGTGTGTGCGCGCTGGCCTACTCGGGCTGCCGCTCATGGTGGCCGTGATCGGGGGCGAAACCCACCGCTTTCGCCGCGCTGTCGACCTATACCGGGCCGCAGGAGCCCAAGCGGGGCACGCCCCCGAAAAGCTCAAGGTGGGGCTGCATTCGCTGGGCTACGTGGCTCCGAGCCGCGAAGAGGCCATTAGCGACTACTTCCCCGGCTACGCCAAGACGTTTACCCGCATTGGCCGCGAACGCGGTTGGCCGCCCGTGTCGCGCGAGCGCTTTGATGCCCAGAATGGCCCGACGGGCGCTCTGCTCGTCGGTGACCCCGACGAAGTCGGTGAAAAGATTCTGCGTCACGCTGCGGCCCTTGGCGGCATAGACCGCGTTACCTTTCAGATGGACAATGCGGAACTTCCGCGCGAAAAACTGCTTCGCAGCATCCAGCTCATCGGCGAGCGAATTAAGCCGGCGCTTAGCGCGCACTAAAACCTCGCGGCCACTGCGACCACCGCGTTGCGGCCAGCCCCCGAAATTCCCGAACTGTAGGGCCGGTAGCGCTGGTCAGTGATGTTCTCAAGGCCTAAGTTCAGGATCACTCCCTGCTTGAGTTCCACGCTGGCGCGTGCGTTGAGCGTGTACCATGCAGGGCTGTAGGCGTTTCCTTCGGAATCAAGCGCATACATCTCGGTCTTAGCACGCTCTTCCCAGGCCAACTCATCGTTGCTGCGGGCCGCCTGAACCTGCGAGGTGAGGTCCACGCGGAACTTCCCTTTTTGGTAGGTCAAGCGAGCCAAACCAAATGCAGGTGCCGCATGGCGTGAGGGGCTGAGATCCCCATTATCTAGTTCTTCGACCCCGCGCTGCACGTTGTACGAAAACTTTGTAGACCATGTCTTGCTAAGGCGTGCTTCCATGCCGAAATAGGCACCCACTACTCGGGCGATCGCGGCGTTTTGAACGGCCTCTACGCGGCTCATTTCTCCGCCGTACATGATGCTGTCGTACCCGTCCAACACAAAAGGACGACGGACTAACGCGTTCTCGAGCAGGGTTGCGTAGGCCGCCACATCCACTTTAAACCAGGTTCCAAACAACTTCGCGACGTCCACGTCGACGTTGTACGCGTATTCCGACTTGAGGTTGTCGTTCGGAACCACCACCATGCCCGGCGACGAATCAAAAATCTTTCCGAGATCGTCTACGTTGGGGGCGCGAAAGGCGGTCCCGAGATTCGCCTTGATGATCCAATCCGCGGTGGGGCGGTAGGTTGCACCAAAGCTACCGGTAACCGCGGCATCACGAACCTGAGCCGTGCCAAACGGAAGCGGGAAAAAATCTAGATTCTGCGAGAAGTCGGCGTCCAGCCCCACAGCATTGGCGCGAAGTCCACTCGTGATGGTAGTCTTAGGCGTGACCGCCCACGCTTCGGTGGCATAGATTCCGACCGAATACCAGGTCGACTGGGGATAGCGCGAATGGGTTACCGACTGAAGACCGCTGAGTACGTCTTCTACCACGCCATCCGAGTTCACAGAATTCCACACGCCCTCGACTCCGTAAAAAAAGGTATGCGTAGCATTCCATTCTTTCGTGGCATCCCAATTGACTGAATATGCCCCCACGCGTTCGGATTGCGTCATGCGATCTGTTGCATTCAAGGCGCGATCGATGCGCGACTCCTCGAATCGCTGCGCGGCCACGCGAAGCGTCCACAAATCGGCAAACCGCTTTTTTGCTTCGCGCCGGAGCGACATATTGTGCATGGTCCAGCGCTGCGGCCCGTAGTTCCACTCCGCATAGCGGGGCAACCCGTTGCGGACCCGATTGTGGCGGTCGTAGCGACCGTAATCAGAGGTCGCCGAATAGTGCAGGCCGTACTGCAGTTCCCAACCTGCGGCGGGCACGAAGACAAACTTTTGCATCAAATTCTGTTGGGTATACCCCGTCGGAATCTGAAGTAGGGAATCACTCTGAATGCGGACTACATCACCATTTGGTGTCACGTCCACGTACCGAGCCTTAATGTAGTCCCGCGGGCCCCGGCTGCCTTGGCGTAGGTGGTCAAAGTCCCAACGGCTCAGGCTGGTGATTCCCGCCCACTTGGGTCCGCCGTACTGAAGGTCAATATGTCCTGTTTGCTCGCTGTTGGCCGACGAGTAGCGGGCTTGGGCGCTGCCGTGCACGCCTTTGGTTCCGACCACCGGTTGAAGGGTAGTGAAACTCATGACGCCCCCGATGGCGTCGCTGCCATACATGACGCTCGCCGGACCAAACACCACTTCAGTGCGGTCCATCGCATAAGGATCGAGGTTGATGACGTTCTGAATGTTTCCGGCGCGAAAGATGGCGGTGTTCATTCGCACTCCGTCCACCGAATAAATAAGTCGGTTGGTAGCAAAGCCCCGAATCATGGGGCTTCCACCGCCCTGCTGGCTTTTTTGAATGAACACTTTACCCGTCAGACTGAGTAAATCCGCCGCCGTTTGGGGCTGAAATTGCGCAATAAGCTTCGGAAGCACAACTGCGACTTGAGACGGAATATGTTCGGCAGTTTGCTTCCAGCGAGCCGCAGAAATCACCACTTCGCGTAAATCGAGGGTGTCCTCAGTGGGCGCCGGAGCCTGTGCGAATCCACGAACTGTAATGCCCACCCCCAATACAAAGCTTGCGGTACGGACGTACGGGAGTACTTGACTGAGAAATTGCACGAATAAAGTTTGCCTAACGCAGAATTCATGCAATTTTAGTGCTAAACCAGTTACATCTACTACCCAAAGATTAAAAAGCTTAGTTGCTGACCCCACCGAGGTGGCGTAGGTTTGCGGCATGAAGCACCTTTTTACACTAATTCTAGGCGCAGCTAGTTTGATAGCGCAAGCCCAAAGCCCTGTAGGTCTGTTGTATGGACTCGTAACGGATTCCGCTGGTGTTCCCGTGGTAAACCATCCCGTCACCGTCACGGCGGCCCCTACCCCCGGAACCGCCGGAATCGCATTTACCAACACCTACACGACGTCAACATCTGGGTACTTTGGTGACTCCTTGATGTTGCCTGGACTGATGGGAAGCGTAGTCGTTTCTACAATTGACTGCAACGGTACTTCGCTCTCCAACACCTTCAACTACAGCCCAAACACAGGTCCGGTTTTGGCGATCAACAGCCCGTTTGTGCTTTGCGCCAATGGCAGTGGGGGCGGAACCACACTCACCTGCACTGCGTCGTTTTACCCAGATTCAAACCAAGCGAACGCCGGAATGGTGTACTTAGTGAACGCTTCGTCAAGCGCGTACGCTGGACCCGCGGCCACCACCTCTACCACGTACGGCTGGGACTTTGGCGACGGCGGAACCGCGACCGGAGCCTACCCCAGCCACTTTTATAGCGCATCGGGTACCTACTACGTATGTTTGACGATGTCATCATTGACCTCTAATGGATTTTCGTGCACCGACACACACTGTGATTCGCTCACAATCGACAGCACGGGCTTTTTGGTATTCAAAACTGGTTCCGGTTGGACACTTCAGGTGATTGACGCCAGCCAACTTCTCGTGGCGGAGTTTGCCCCGTTTTCTGTGGACGTGGCTCCCAACCCAACCCCACGCGGAAGCGTGCTGCACTGTTCTAGTTCCGCACCGATAGACCGCGTAGAACTTATGGACATGAATGGTCGAATTGTGCGCTCTGGAGAAAGGGAGCTGCCGACCGCAGGACTCCCTTCAGGTGCCTATGTGCTTCGCGCAGCTTCTGCATCTGGAAGCGCGAGCCAGCGCGTCGTACTGCTCGACTAGCGTCGGCATGGACCTTGTTCGCGTCCCATTCACCGTTGGCACCGACCTCGCGCGCTCGTCCGCTGCGCTGAGCATCGGTGCTCCTACCGCCGAGCTGCGCGCTGCGAAGCTGGCTGAATTTCACGGATCGTTGGGCGCCGACCTCATCGGGGCTACGGGCGATGCAACCGAAGGACTCAGGCTTTTGGCCGCGCATCTTGGCCACCCTGGAGCTGGCCTTGAGGATCTCGCACTATCGTGCACCGAAGACCTAGCCCTTCTGCACCGCGGCGTGCTCAAGGCCATCGCATTTGCCTTTCCGAGCGGATTTCGTCCAACAGCGAAGCTTGGGCTCGACTTTGCGACCGTTCATGCCCCAGTAGCTGACGGTGATGCCCTTCGCGAGGCCAGCGGAGGCATTAGTGCCGCCATGTCGCGACCCGGAGCCATGTTTGAACGCGGCGTATGGACTCTTACCTCTTTGCCTTCGCTGAGCCAGCATCCGGGCAACCCCCGGCCAGCACTCTCAGCATTAAGCGAGCTGTACTTTCGCACAGAATTCCAAGTCATTCACGCACTTGGCGAATCGTGGGCCGGATTCAGCGTACGGGTTTCAATGACACCCTGGACTGAACTCTCCGATGAAGACCGCACGCTGATCACCGCCAGTCTTTCAACGATGTCACCTGCGACCCGAAGCTACAAGGGACTTCACGGAATCGCCGAACTCCTCAGGGTTTAGTTAACGCACTAAGTGCAGCGCCGTAGTCAGCACCACCGGATCTACCACATTGACATTCTTGGCCTTGGCGATCACAAAGTACACGCCATCTGCCGCTGGGCGACCATGGTAGGTTCCGTCCCAGAAGTCCTCGGGTCGAGTTCCAGTCGCCATTAGCGCTCCGTTGCGGTTGCGCACTTCCCACTCAGCCCAATCGACGGCCGTGTACTTCGGAGCCCACTGGTCGTTTCGACCATCTGCATTCGGGCTAAACACATTCGGAAGTTCCATGCCCGGACTGCCCAGCACGGTAAAGCAAAGCGTGTCTGCACAGCCTTGACTCGTTTGAAGGCCAACGCAAATCTCGTAGCGAATTTGGGGCGCAAAGGTGTGGCTGAACGCAAGTTGGGGCGGGCCAGAACCGCCAAATCCCCGAACCTCACGCGGACCGTCGCCCCAGTCCACCCACATGGACGCACCTGGAGTCAACGTCCAAGGACTGATCGAGGAGTCCAGGCCTACGGTGAGCGCAAGGGTCGCGTTGTCGTAGGGTAAGAGCAAATTGGTGTCGCGCGACCAGGTTCCGCCGGGAACAGACCAAAACGCATCCACCACCGGCTGCGGATGTGCTGTCACGGCCGGCAGCGTAGTCACGGTGGCCACACACCCCGAATCGGACCACACCGTGAGGGTCGCCTGGTACGTGCCCGGAACCGCGTAGCAATGTTCTGGATCCTTTGCCGTGTCTGTAGTCCCGTCGCCAAAATCCCATAGTCGAGCCGTCACCGATCCCCCGGGAACATTGCTGACGTCGTGCCACGTCACACAGAGCGGTTCACATCCACTGGTGCGGTTGACCCACGCCAGTGCATTGGGCTTTGGATTCGGAACCAGCCACACCGGCTTGCTCGCCGTACAGGCGTACGAGAAACTGATGTCGTCAAGACCAAAATCGTTTCCAGAGCCTGCCGTCGTCACCGCCTGGAGCGC
Organism: uncultured Flavobacteriales bacterium; assembly: GCA_903821715.1. Taxonomy (GTDB): domain Bacteria; phylum Bacteroidota; class Bacteroidia; order Flavobacteriales; family Schleiferiaceae; genus TMED14. The sequence continues at coordinate 920 of CAIJMB010000095.1, read as the reverse complement.
AATGATGCACACGCCATTTGCTGGCGCCGTAAAGGTCTGGGTGCGCAAACTCCAGGTTCCGATGCTAGAAGGGGCAGCTTGGGCTGTGCCCGCCTGGGTTCCGTTGACCATCACCCTGAGGCTTCCTGGGGGCAGAGCCAAGCTGAGGACCCAGTACGACATGGTCACTTGGGCTCCGCCAGGAAAAGTCACGGTTTGCTGCCAAATGGTGCGGTTCGGGAGTACCGATCCGTTGACAATCATGTAGTTGCCCGTGCCGGTCGTGTGATCGCCCCACGTTCCAAAGTTCGCATGAACGGCATTCGGGTTGGGCCCGACGGCGTAGGTACCCTCATTCCAAATCGAGAACTGGTTGTTGGTGTACTGTGAAGTAAAGCCCGTGTTTCCGAGGCTAAAATTGCCATTTACTGCCGGAACCGTAGCCCCCATCTGCGTGGAAACCGTAATCGCCGTGGCCGCGGAACCAATGCGCGCCCTTGTTGTCGCACACGTGTCGCACGAAACGCTCGCCGACGGGCTCCACGCAAACGGACCCGAACCAATCGCCTCAAGCGTCACACTGTCCCCCGCGCAGCCATAAAGGCTGTCGCGCACGACATCAACGGAGCATTGAGCACGTGCAGTGCCCGCGAAAGCCAACACTAAAAATGCAATGAAGCAACGCATGCCGAAAGTTCGGGAATTATTTGCCACAATAGCCTCCATGTGGATATCAACATGCTGTTCGTAACTTTTGTGGCCTAACGCGCTCATTTACCATGTGTTAACACAAACCTATTCGCCGGGCTACATAAATCCACTTGCTTTGTTTGCGAACATAAAAAGCCTGTAAATGAACACTGTAGAAAATCAGGAGCTCTTCGTACAAGAGCGGATGCTTTCGTACTGCCGTGAAGTAGGCCTGTCGTTTGGAGAGCGAG
>CAIJMB010000094.1 GCA_903821715.1 uncultured Flavobacteriales bacterium | reverse complement strand
GTTTGAAGGAAGTACGAACCCGCCACGCCCACCGGTCCAAAGAACACGATAACAAAGATGTCGCCAAGACCGCGGTAGCCGTAGGCCGCACGCCCCATGGTGTACCCTCGCGCACTCCAGATGGCGGCAGCGCCCAACACAAGGTAAACGACAAGGAATCCTGTGGGCATACCGCGGGTTCCCCACCACGAGGTCGTTACGGTGAGCAACCACGAGATTGCCGTCACGCTTTGCACAGCACGAAACATTGCTGCCGAAGAGATCGTGCCGCTCGCCACTGCGCGCTGTTCGGCGTCGGCGGCGCGGTGCTGGTCAGCCCCTTTGAGGCTGTCGCCCAAGTCATTGGCTAGATTTGACAAAATTTGATAGGCCGTGGCCGTCGCCAGGGTCAGCCCCAGTAGCAGCCCGTCAAAATAGCCGCGGTCGGCGGCGAGCAAGGTTCCGAGCACAATGGTCGCCCACGCCAGCGGAAGCGTACGGGGCCGCAGCGCCCCAACCCAAGCCTTCATGACTTACGGAAAAATGGGGAACTGCCCGAAGTTCGGATCGCGCTTCTCTAAAAAGGCTTTCTTGCCCTCTTGCGCCTCGTCCATCAGGTAGTACATCAGAGTTGCGTCGCCCGCAAACTCCATGAGGCCGCGCTGGCCGTCAAGCTCGGCGTTGAGGCCACGCTTGATCATGCGCAGTGCCATCGGCGAACGCATCATCATCATTTGGCACCACTCCACGACCGTGTCTTCGAGCTGCGCGAGCGGAACCACCTTATTCACCATACCCATGTCAAACGCTTCTTGGGCGGTGTACTGCTGGCACAAGAACCAGATCTCGCGGGCCTTCTTTTGGCCCACGTGGCGCGCGAGGTAGCTCGAGCCGAATCCGGCGTCAAAACTGCCCACTTTAGGGCCGGTTTGGCCAAATTTGGCATTGTCGGAGGCCACTGTGAGGTCGCAGACTACGTGCAGTACGTGTCCGCCACCAATTGCGTACCCGTTGACCATGGCTAAAACAGGCTTGGGAATCTCGCGGATGCGCTTGTGCAGGTCGAGTACGTTGAGGCGCGGAACGCCGTCTTCGCCGACGTACCCCCCTACCCCTTTGACGTTTTGGTCTCCGCCGCTGCAGAATGCCTTGTCGCCTTCACCTGTAAGCACGATGACGCGAATGTCGCTGCGCTCGCGGCACACGTCAAACGCTTCAATCATTTGAATGTTGGTCTCCGGCCGAAAGGCGTTGTACACCTGCGGGCGGTTGATGGTAATCTTCGCAATGCCTTCAAAGAATTCAAAGCGGATGTCGGAATATTCCTTAATCGGGGTCCAGGTACGTTGTGCCATAATGGGGTCAAAATTAGGCGCCAAAACGGCCCTTCCAGGCAATTTCTGACGCATCAGGGTCGGTAACCACTTCCAACACGGTGGCGGCGGAATCGTTTACAAACGCTTCCCACTCGCGGCGGAATTCAGCTTCATCCCGCGCACTGCGGTAGGTAAATCCTTGGTTTTCGGCACTTGAGCGGACGCTTCGCGCGTGGCGAAAGGCAAAGTGTCGTTCGAGCTGGCCGCTTGCGCGCGGACCGTCGAGCCACTGAAAAATTTGGCCGCCTTGGTTGTTCACCACAAGCACCTTGAGCGCGGGCAGCGCCTCGTAGGCGATGCCGGCTCCGCCGTCGTACAAAAAACCGAGTTCGCCCGTCACCAAAAGCGTCGGTCGCTGCGTCGCCCACATCGCGCCCAGCGCGGTCGAGGTCATGCCGTCGATGCCGCTAGCGCCGCGGTTGCTGAAGTGGCGGATTCCGCGCGAAAAGCGTCCTTGACCCCACAAAAAGTTGGCGTAGCGCACCGGAGTCGAGTTGGCCCAGTGCACATCCCAACCGGCTGGAATGGCCTTCGCAATAGTTGAGTGAAGCTTTAAGTCAGTCCATTCAACTACCTCTTTTGCAGTGATTTGATTTAGGTTAAATGCTTGACCAAGCGCCGGAGCCAATTCCGCCAACGCCGTCAACGCCGCGAAGTGCTCGGAGTGCGTACGGGTTCGAAGGGCGCCAAACATGTCGGGAAGCGGTTCACGCGGTCCAATCGCCCAGTGAGGGGTACCGGCAAGAGCCGCCTTGGCCTTTTTGGCCACCCAAGGCCCGCCCAGGGTAACCACGGCGTCGGGCTTGGTGCGAAGCATTTCCAACGTATCCTCAAGGTGCTCTGCGGTGTCGTGCGGGAGCTGACTCAGCGGCTCTGCGGCGATCATCCACCCTTTGCGTGCAAGTTGGCGCACCGCGGGTTCGGGATCGCCCCACGACGGGTTCCACTGACCGACCACGAGCAGCGGACGCTCGGCGTGGCGCACAAATTCAGGGATCTCGACCGGCAATGGCTCAACCGTCGGCGATGGAACGCCCATAGAGCCCGCAGCTAGTGGCGCGACGGCTTCGTAGAGCGGCTCTGCCAGCGGAACATTGAGGTGAACCGGGCCGTACTTCAGCGCTTCGAGGGCTTGGTCGATGACCGCGGCGTTCCACTCTAGCGGGGCGTCGCAGTCGAGCAGACCCTTGCCTACGAGGTGGTCGTCAAAAATGTGTGTTTGGCGAATGCTCTGCCCGTGCCCGTTATCGATGAGGGCCGCGGGGCGGTCGGCGGTGATCACGAGCAGCGGAACCTGCTGGTAAAAGGCCTCCGCCACGGCG
>CAIJMB010000093.1 GCA_903821715.1 uncultured Flavobacteriales bacterium | reverse complement strand
ATGGGCCGCGTCCAAATGGCCGCCTACGGTCAAATTGAGCACCGCTTGCGCAGCGGGCGCATGAGCGCCAAGGTGGCGCTGACGCTGGACTTCCTCTTTCCTGAGGAGCTGATGAAACCGCTTAAAACGGCCCTTTCCACATCGGGCGGAGGCCCCTCAGACCCCGCCAACGACGTGCTCGCCGAGGCCCTGCGCCGCCAACTCGAGGCAAAGGACCTCAAGCGGTACTACGAAACCGGCCTTAACGAACGCTTGCCCAAAGAATTCCGCCAAACCATTCTCATCGACGAGGTCGACCTTGAGTGGCGCGCCAACATTCGCGCCTTCCGCAGCAAAGATGGGGTGGGTATTGGGGCCCTCGCGGGCGATCCTGTGCACCGGTTTATTGACGGAACCCTCGAGTTGCGCAAGCGCCGTGGTGGGGATGAATTCAGTCTCCACCTCGCCCCAGCCAGCGAATTCTTCTTGACCTACAAAAAGGGCAACATGCGCTTTTATTCGAGCGATCGAGACCTCATGGATGCACTGCTCAAGGTTGATCCCAAAAAGCGATCGCTTCCGGCCAAAGACGGCCAGCCCTTCTACCAGCTCTCACCCACCACGGGCGGAGCCATGAAGCGCTTCCTCGACGGACTCGAGCCTGAAGAGGGCGGGAGGGACTAGCCTCGTACTTGCGTTTAGCGACGGCTCCAACGGGATGCGGAATGGAGCTTTGCTTCATGAACCGAAACCTCACCACAATTAATGCATTTGCATTACATTTGGAGTCCATGAAGCGACTTCAATCGACCCTTACGGCGCGCTACCAAACCACGATTCCTACCGAGGTACGGCGTCGCCTAGGCCTTAATGCCGGAGATCAAATTTCCTACCAGTTCACCGACGAGGGGCGGGTGGAACTTATTAGGGATTCCAGCGAAGACCAAGTTCTCGGAGCGATGTTTGAAGCCCTCGAGCGCAATTTGGCGACGTACCCCGAGCGGCTCGTGGCGGTCGACGAGCTCATGTACGACGACCTCAAGAAGTGGGACCTTGACGTTGATCTCGACAGCGACCTCGACGAGGGGTTATGAGCTTTGAGGTGAATGGTTGGCGGATTTTGCTGCATCCGCTGGTCCTCGAGCGAATTCAAGAGTGGCAAGCGCGGGCCACAAAAGGAGACGTACGTTCGCATAAACTGCTTGCCGGCCTCAACCAACTCATGTTTGAGGTGATTCCGTCAGACCCGGGGCATCCGCGGTTTTACGTGGGGCACAGCCTTGGATCCGCCTTTGCGCATTGGCGGCGTGCCAAAATGTACCAGCGCTACCGCGTGTTTTTTCGATTTAGTTCCGCCCACCGAAGCATTGTGCTGGTGTGGATTAACGACGAGCGTAGCTTACGTGCCTACGGTGCGGCGACCGACGCATACGCAACCTTTCAGAGGATGATTGAGCGAGGAACGCCACCTGACGACCTTGATCAACTGCTCTGGGAATCCGAGCACGATCGTGAAAAATGACAATTTGTGGAATTGATTCCATAAATTAATGTAAATTTGTGGAGTTGATTCCATAAAATTACATATTTTGGCTTTGAAGATGATAGAACGCGAACTAAACCACGTCGTGGCACGTCGGCTCGAAGACCGCAAGGCCGTGATCATTTTGGGTCCGCGCCAGGTGGGTAAAACGACGTTGCTTCGAGATTTGGTCCGCGACGAACCCGAGGTCAAGTGGCTCACGGGTGACGATCCCGACACGCTTGCGCTCTTTGATGGAATTACCACAACCCGTCTCAGCGCTTTTTTAAGGGGCTGCAGGATTTTGGTACTTGACGAAGCCCAACGTATTCCGAATGTAGGAATGGTGATCAAGCTGATCACTGATCATGTGCCCGAAACCAAAGTTTTGGCCACAGGGAGCTCGAGCCTCGAACTCGCCCACCACACCCGCGAGGCGCTGACCGGTCGAAAGTGGGAGTACCTTATGCTTCCGCTATCGTTTGCAGAACTTTCCCGCCACCACGGTATGTGGGAGGAGTCTCGACTGCTTGAGCACCGCCTTGTTTACGGCTCGTATCCTGAAGTCGTTGTCAATTCAGGCGATGCTGAAGAGGTCCTTCTTCAGTTGGCTGACAGCTACCTCTACAAAGACATTTTGTGGTTGGACAGCATCAAGCGCCCTGATGCCCTTGTGCGCCTTGTGCAAGCGGTTGCCTTTCAGCTCGGAAGCGAAGTTTCGCTCAACGAATTGAGCCGAACCACAGGCATTGATGTCAAAACGGTGGACAAGTACTTGAGCATTCTTGAGCAGGCCTTTGTGCTCTTTCGCGTCGGTTCAT
>CAIJMB010000092.1 GCA_903821715.1 uncultured Flavobacteriales bacterium | reverse complement strand
TACCATTCCGTACCAAAGTGTTCCAAACTGTTCGCTTTCAGGTTGTTGAAAACCATGATTTATCAACATTTACCGTTATTCATTGCGCAATAACCTGCAATTCTAAGCAGCACCGCAGATTTCGTGATTCAAATAGTTCAACTAAAACTTTTTCAACTTTACGATTAAGATACCTCAATTAGTATTTATCTGGTCCGCAACACTCTGCTATTTCTGGCGTTTCCAGCAGCCATCTACAATTATACTGTAGCTTCTCAATTAACGATCTGCAAAAAATTCCGAAGGAAGCATACCAAACCTCGCCCTTTCAGCAAAGCACTAGTGGCGCACTGAAGTCCTTAACCCGTTGTGCAACAGAGCCATAAAAATCCTCCCTTCGCGGTCCCCTCGCAGATCCCGGTCCCAACAAATCAATAAGCGAAGCTTGGTGCGAAGACCGTAGCAGGTCGAGCACCACGCTGAGCTACTGGCAGGTCCAAGTCGTAACCTGGGTCGCGGTAACTCCGCCCAAATCGATGGTCTGGGTGAAGGGGCCGGCGAGGACGGAGTCGACTTCGGTTCCGCACAGCTCGAGCGGGCCGATGGGCACCGTGACCGGAGCCTCGCCAGTTACCGTAGTCACCTGTGAAGCTTCGCACTCCAGGCAGGTGTTTTCGGGCTCACAGGCCACCAGAAGGGCCGTCGAAGCCACGGCGAGGGCGCTAAAACGCAGAAATCGGTTCATGGCTTAGGCTTTAAAGGCATTGAGGCCGGTTACGTCCATGCCGGTGATTAGAAGGTGAATGTCGTGCGTGCCCTCGTAGGTAACGACCGACTCGAGGTTCATCATGTGGCGCATGATGGGGAAGTCGCCGGTAATGCCCATTCCGCCGAGCATCTGGCGCGCCTCGCGGGCGATGTCCAAGGCCATGGCGACGTTGTTGCGCTTGGCCATCGAAATCTGGGCGGTCGTGGCGCGGCCCTCGTTCTTGAGTTGGCCGAGGCGCAAGGTCAAGAGCTGGGCCTTGGTGATCTCGGTGATCATTTCAGCCAACTTCTTTTGCTGCAGCTGAAAGCCTCCGATGGGGCGGTCAAACTGAATGCGCTCCTTGCTGTAGCGCAGGGCGGTGTCGTAGCAGTCCATGGCGGCACCGAGTGCGCCCCAGGCGATTCCGTAGCGGGCTGAATCCAGGCAGCCCAGCGGAGCCCCCAGGCCCGACTTGTTGGGCAGCAGGTTTTCTTTGGGGACCTTGACGTTGTCGAACACGAGCTCTCCGGTGGCTGAGGCGCGAAGCGACCACTTGTTGTGCGTTTCGGGGGTCGTGAACCCGGCCATTCCGCGCTCGACGATGAGGCCGTGAATGCGGCCTGACTCGTCTTTGGCCCACACGACGGCCACGTCGCAGAACGGAGCGTTGGAAATCCACATCTTGGCTCCGTTGAGCAGGTAGTGGTCGCCCATGTCCTTGAAGTTGGTGACCATTCCGCCGGGGTTCGAGCCAAAATTGGGCTCCGTCAGGCCAAAGCTGCCCAGCCACTCGCCGCTGGCGAGCTTGGGGAGGTACTTGCGGCGCTGTTCCTCGTTGCCGTAGGCATAAATCGGGTACATCACCAGCGAACTCTGCACCGAGCAGGTCGAGCGAATTCCGCTGTCGCCGCGCTCGATTTCCATCATCATCAGTCCGTACGAAATCTGGTCGAGGCCCGCTCCGCCGTACTCGGCTGGAATGTAGGGTCCGAACGCACCCACCTCGGCGAGGCCCTTCACCATGTGCTTGGGGAACTCGGCGCGCTGCGCGTAGTCCTCGATGACCGGCGTCACGTCGCGCTTCACCCAGTCGCGGGTGGCCTCGCGGACCATCTTGTGCTCCTCGGTAAGGAGCTCATCCATCAGGTAGTAGTCGGGGTGTTCGTACAAATCCGCACGCATCATCAAGGGGTTTTTGAAGTAGGCCGCTAAGGTACAAAGCAAGAGCGCCCGTCGTGTTTAAGGTCGACTGATTGCCTGCGGAATGGGAATAATTCACGTTTTGCGAACTACTTCGAGTCACAACGAACGAGAACTTACCTAAAAACATCCATTTAGTACCGACTAGTCAACCCTCATTAACTCAAATTTGAATTTCAATAAAGACATCAAAATGACGTACATTTGGCACGTGAACGATGCACGATTAACGCTCCGATTGAGTTCTGAAGCGAAGGCCCGAATTGAACGGGCTGCACGCACATCAGGCTTTTCAAGCGTGAGTGATTTTATCGTTTCATCAACCCTTCGGGCCGCCGACGAAGCCATACTTCGCTCGGAACGCCTCGTGATTTCTGAACGCGCAATGGCGGCCTTACTTCAGGCGCACGCATCAGAACCTCAGGCTCAGACACCCGATCTGCGAGCTGCCATATCGAAGTACGAGGAATTCGTGCTTCGCCATGGGTGAGTTTGTTTCGTTAAATAAAGGGCACCGTCGAGATCAGTTCGAAAGCGGAAACGTCGAACTAGATAACTATTTAAAGCACTACGCTCGACAGGATCAAAAACGCGGAGCATCACAAACATGGGTGCTAGCCAATCCGAATAACCCATTTCAGATTGAGACCTATTATACGCTGAGCGCGCACTCGGTCGTATGTGAACAACTTCGGTTCCCTTACCGCGCAATCCCTACGATTTTGTTAGGTCGGCTTGCGGTTAGTCGCCGTTCCCAGGGCAAAAATTATGGACGAATAGCGGTTGTCGACGCCCTACTTCGGTCCAAAAAAATCAGTTCTGAAATTGGACTGCGCTTTGTACTAGTTCAGCCAATAAACCAAGACGTCGAAGCATTTTATCGAAAGCTCAGCTTCAAACATTTAACGGATTCAGAATACTGGTATTTTGACTTGAACCAACTCTAAGTTCTGAGCTTCGCATTATTCGCATGCCGGTCCTTGTCGCGCGCGCCCTTGGCGGCCATGCGGCGATCAAACGCGGCCTGCAGGTCAGTGCCCGTTTGGTTGGCCAAACACAGCGTCACAAACAGCACGTCGGCCAGTTCTTCGCCGAGGTCCTTGTTCTTGTCGGACTCCTTTTCGGACTGTTCGCCGTAGCGGCGCGCAATGATTCGGGCTACCTCGCCCACCTCTTCGCTGAGCTGGGCCATGTTGGTGAGCTCGTTAAAGTAGCGCACGCCAAAATCGGCAATCCACTGATCTACTTCGGCTTGCAGGGCCCCCACGGGCTTTTGGTCGTCAAACGTCATCATTCCTTGTTTTTGGAGTCCATTGTAATCGTCACCGGTCCGTCGTTGACCAGCGCCACCTTCATGTCGGCACCAAACACGCCCGACTTCACGGGCAAGTTGGCCTCGTTCCAGAGTACGTCCAGAAAATCTTCGTACAGCGGAACCGACACGCGCGGATGCGCCGCCTTGAAATAGCTCGGTCGGTTGCCCTTCTTAGTCGAAGCATGCAGCGTGAATTGGCTCACCACGAGCAGCTCGCCGCCTGCTTCCATCACCGAGCGGTTCATGACGCCCTCAGTGTCCGGAAACAAGCGCATCTTGCTGATTTTCTGGGCCATCCAAGCATTGTCTTCGGGCGTATCGGCCTCTTCCCAACCGGCCAGCACGAGCAGCCCGGGGCCGATGCGGCCGTGCAGCTTGCCGTCAATCGTCACGCTCGCCTCGAGTACGCGCTGCACCACCACCCTCATCGCGTGCGGCCTTTGAGTTCCTTGTAGGCTCCGTGGCGGTACGGATCCTCTTCGTCGTCGCCCGCCAGCATGCTCAGGTAGCTCTCGTAGCGGGTCGGAGCCAGTTTGTTGCCCTCGTACGCGTCCCGGACGGCGCATCCGGGCTCGTCGGCGTGCAGACAGCTGCCAAAGCGGCACTGCGGCGACAGCGCAAACACCTCGGGAAAGTAGTGGCTGATCTCCTCGCGCTCCATGTCGACGAGGCCAAAGCCGCGGATTCCGGGGGTATCGATCAAGAATCCGCCCAAATCCAGCGGATGCATCTCAGCAAACGTCGTCGTGTGCTGCCCCTGACCGTGGGCGGAACTGATGGCGCCCGTCCGCAGGTCAAGTCCGGGCTGCAGGCGGTTGGCCAAGCTGCTTTTGCCGACTCCGCTGTGCCCGCTAAAGAGCGAAACCTTGCCGCGCAGCACCTCGCGCAGGGCGTCGAGCCCCTCGCCCGTCTCGGCCGAAACCCGCAACGTCTGGTAGCCCGCCTGCCCGTAGGCCGCCTCGCGGTAGGCCAACTCGGCCTCACTAGCCTCGTCGAGCGCGTCCACCTTGTTGAATGCAATCACCGTCGGAATCCGGTAGGCCTCAGCCGTCGCCAAAAAGCGATCCATGAATCCGTACAGCGTCACCGGCTCAGAAACCGTGGCAATCAGCACCGCCTGGTCGATGTTGGCGGCGATCACCTGCGACTTGCGCGACAAGTTGACCGACTTGCGCACCAGGTGGTTGCGGCGCTCGTGCACCCCGGTAATCGCCCAGCGCCCCTCGGACTCGGGAACCACGTCAACCTGATCTCCCACCGCGACAGGGTTGGTCGCGCGGCTGCCCGCAAGGCGGAGCGCGCCGCGAAGGCGCGCGTCGGCCTGGGTTCCGTCGGCAAACTGCAGGCGGTACCAGCTTCCGGTTGATTTTAAGACGAGGGCTTCCATCGGAACACCAAAGATATCGGCTTACCTTCGGCCTTCGTTACTCTTCGCCATGTCGATTGCTGCAGAAAATCTTCGCAAGACCTACGGGCGCCAAAATGCGCTCGACGGATTTACCCTAAACGCCCAACCCGGGCAGATCTACGGCTTGCTCGGCCCCAACGGAGCGGGTAAGTCGACCTTCATGAAAATTGTGTGCGGCCTGATTCCGGCCGACGAAGGATCCGCCCAAGTACACGGAATGGATTGCGCCACCGACAGCCTCGAAGTGCGCCGCATTCTGGGCTACCTGCCCGAGCAGAATCCGCTCTACCCCGACCTGTACGTGACCGAGTACCTGCACTACGTCGCCGACCTCTACCAGGTGGACCGCGACCGCGCCGAGCAACTCATCGCCGACGTGGGCCTCACCCCCGAGCGCCACAAGCGCATCGGCGAGCTTTCAAAGGGCTACCGCCAGCGCGGCGGCCTCGCCGCCGCCCAGATTCACGACCCCAAAGTGTTGATTCTCGACGAGCCCACCACCGGCCTTGACCCCAACCAGCTCGTTGAAATTCGCCAGCTGATTCGCCGCGTCGGCAGCGACAAAACGGTGATCCTCAGCACCCACATCATGCAAGAAGTGCAGGCGATGTGCGATGTGGTCGGATTCATTCGCCGCGGCCAGCTGGTCCGCGAGGCCTCGATCGAAACCTTCGGTCCGGGCAAAGAAGACCTCGAGGCGGCGTTTCGGGCGGCTACGAAGTAAGTCGGAACATCCATTTAACCACGGTTGTGTGCGGACTCTTTTTTGGAGCTTGCACCCATGAACAGTATTGAATTTTCCTTAAATTCGTACGTAAATACGTACGTAAACATGATTGCGGTCAACTACTCCGAACTCCGCGCTGAGCTCAAATCCCTGCTCGACAAAGTCGAACACGACAACGAGCTGGTGGTAATTAAACGCTCTAAAGGGAGGGGTGCCGTACTTATGTCCATTCAAGAGTACAACGACCTGAAGCTCGCCGTTGACGTGCTCAAAGGCGAATTGGAATTAGCCAAAGGACGAGGGATTCCGCTTGAATAATGCGTGCGGTCGTCTTCAGTCTAAAGGGCCACTACCTATGAACTCTTCCGCCAGAAGAGGTCAATCGGAACCCCGCTCAAGTCGTACATCTGGCGCATCTGGTTCTCCACAAAGCGCGAGTAGCTGTCTTTGACGTACTGAGGCAGGTTGCAGAAAAACACAAACTGCGGGTACTTGGTCGGAAGCTGCGTGATGAACTTGATCTTGATCTCCTTGCCCTTGTAAATGGGGGGCGGCTGGTGCTTAACCATCGAAAGTAGCCGATCGTTGAGGTCTGTCTTCGAAATTCGGGTCGAACGGCGGCGGTACACTTCCATAGCTTCTTCGATGGCCTTCAGTACGCGCTGCTTGGTAAGCGCCGAAGTAAAGATGATGGGCACGTCGTTAAACGGTTGCAATCGTTTCTTGATCACCGCCTTGTACTCCTCAAGCGTCTGAGTCTGTTTCTCGACAAGGTCCCACTTGTTGACAACCACAATCAGCCCCTTGCGGTTCTTGTGAATCACACTAATAATGGCCAAGTCTTGGGCCTCAAGTCCGTGCGCTGCATCAATCACGAGCATACACACGTCGGAATCTTCGATGGTGCGCAGCGTCCGCATATTGCTATAGAACTCAAGGTCCTCATGCACCTTGACTTTTTTGCGGAGTCCGGCCGTATCAAGCAGCACGAAGTCCATTCCGAACTTGGTAAAGCGCTGGTTGACCGTGTCGCGGGTGGTTCCGGCGATGTCCGTCACGATGCTGACCTCTTCTTCAAAGAGGGCGTTGGTAATCGACGACTTGCCCACATTCGGACGGCCTACGATGGCCAAGCGCGGCAAGCCCTCCCATGGGTCGAGCTCACTGCCCTCATCTTCAGACGCGGGGGGCAGCACCGTAATAAGTTGGTCGAGCAACTCGCCGGTTCCGCTGCCGTTCACCGAACTCAGCGCAAAGGGTTCTCCAAATCCAAGGCTGTAAAATTCAGCAGCTTGTGCCGACCGAGCGTGGTTGTCGACTTTGTTGGCCACAAGCAGCACCGGCTTTTTTTGTCGGCGCAGGAGCTGCGCAATTTCTTCATCGTCCGGACTCAATCCGTCTTCAGCATCCACCAAAAAGACTACGGCGTTGCACTCGTCGAGTGCCGCCTTGACTTGGCGGCGGATTTCGCCCTCAAATACGTCGTCGGACCCTTCGACCCATCCGCCCGTATCCACGAGGGTAAACACGCGTCCGCCCCATTCCGCACTGCCGTAGTGGCGGTCGCGCGTCACGCCGGCCACCGAATCCACAATGGCTTCGCGCTTTTGCACCAGGCGGTTAAAAAACGTCGATTTGCCCACGTTGGGGCGACCTACAATGGCGATTAACGACCTCATACTAGTATCCGAATTGCTTGAGCGAACGGGCGTTGTCGCGCCAGTCCGGCTGAACTTTTACAAAGAGCTCCAGGTGAACCTGGCGCTGAAAAAAGGCCTCCATGGCCTTGCGGGCCCCGATTCCGACCGACTTAATCGCCGCGCCCTTGTGGCCAATGATGATGCCCTTTTGCGAATCGCGCGAAACGTACAAAATCGCACGGATCTTGTGAATGTCTTCACCCTCTTCAAACGTGTCAATCGCCACTTCTACTGAATACGGAACCTCTTTTTGGTAGCGCATCAAAATCTGCTCACGAATGATTTCAGACGCCACAAAGCGTTCGCTGCGGTCAGTCAACTGATCCTTTTCGTAGTAGGCGGGGCCCTCGGGAATCAGTTCCAGCACGCGCGACATCAAGTAATCCAGGTTGAATCGGTTCAGCGCACTGATCGGAATCACCTCAGCCTGTGGAAGCATTCCTTGCCACTTCACCACTTCGGCCTCAAGCACTGCTTGGTCCTTTAGGTCAATTTTGTTGAGCAGCACCAGCACCGGCGTTGTAGTCGTTTGAATGTGTTTAAACAGCCCCTCGTTTTTGAGTGGCCCCTCGCCCAGTTCTACGACGTACAAAAAGACGTCGGCATCCTTCAGCGCCTCACGCACCGCATCGAGCATGCGCTCCTGCAGCTCATAAGCCGGATCGAGCACTCCAGGGGTGTCCGAGAACACTACTTGGTAGT
>CAIJMB010000091.1 GCA_903821715.1 uncultured Flavobacteriales bacterium | reverse complement strand
GGCATGTCGAGACGGAAGTTGTCGACAATAAATGCTTCACTCTCACTATCGAGTTCAAGTGCGGCACCGCCATTGCCCATGCCCTCAACACGAGTGATGATCGGAGCGTCTCCATATTTCGCACGCTGAATAGTTCCATTTGCTTCGGAACTCACTTGGTGCGGAATTGCCAAGTACTTTTTGACATTATTCCGTCCCGCCAAGTATGGGCGGCGCTGGCCCGCAGGAGTCAAAACCTGATCAAATGGTTCGTACTCATTGTGAGCGTAGGCCACTACCGTAAAGTAGTAGTTCCGATGGTTCACCAAGCGACGGTCTGTACCCGTAGCGAATGCATCCTCAGTCACGTGGAAGGAAGTCTGAATTCCGTCATCATTTGACTGAATCGTCATGTCCTGAGGCATCAGCAATTCAAGATCCGGGTCTAATTCCCAGTTAATCAAACGAGTAATCCCATTCTTGAGGTCGCACTGCGCGATCAACCGAGCTTGGCTTGGGTCGTAGCGATCGGCCACCGATACGTTCTCGTTCTTGAGCTGATAAATCTGGAAACCTTCAAACTTGTACGTGTTGTCGGTGTACGGAATCAGTGGATCAACCTCACGGTAGTCGAACTGATCGTTGTTCATGCCTTCGCGGTACGAAAGCATCAGGACAACTCCACGGTCAAGCTCCTGAATCTCCATATCTGGTGCATCAGGGCCATTCAAAATCTGGAAGCAGTTGTCGAACAGGCTTTGGGCCTTATCGTCGGCGATGATGACGCGCTCCACAGAATACAAAGGTCCTGGGTCGTTCGTATTTCGCGCCCACACCGCTCCCGTGGTAATGAAATTCAAAGCACCTGGAGCAAGAGAGAACGGTCCTGCATTGTGAAGTCCACGCTTATCTTGCTGGTTATCAGGTGATTCATACCAGTTCTGGGACGCAACTGGCTCAGTCACTCCCGTCGTATCAAAAGTGGAACCAGGGTAGGCAAACAACGTAGCAAGGCCTGTTCCGTCTTGAGTAAATCCATCACCATTACCGGTACAGCCAGGACCGCATGGCGTCTCGACTACCAGTGGGTTACCGTTCTTCCAACGCGACTGCATGTAGTTGTAGAATTCCGATGCGTTGTTGGGGTTGCCTGAGAACGCAGAAGAGGTGTTGTTGTAGTACATGAAGCCCGACATGATGATGCGCTCATTCACACCCGTCACTGGGTTCTCGGGAATACAGTTGCCTTGGTCGTCCCGAACGCCATCAATACATCCATCTCGGTCGTTGTCGCGTCCGTCGAAGTAGTCGGCAAATGGTCCTTGGAAGAAGTCAAACCCAATCGCAGGTGGATTTACGCCATAGCCAATGGGACCTTCATCATCAATGTCCGCATTGTACACGTAACCCAAACCACGGGGAATATCACTTCCGATAATATCATCGAGGTAGTTTCCCAAATCCGCATCAAACCAAGTTGAGAAGTAGGTATTCGTAAGACGGAACGTCGACTTGTTAATGATGCGGTAGTTGTTGAACGTCATGTTGTTGATCTCGTCGTTCGTCGCAAATGCAAAGGCTTGCGCGCGAATCTCGAAACCCATGGCTCCAGCATTGGTCTCCGTATGCACGTTTCCGCGGTCGTTGTAGACCCACCAGATCGTTTGGTCACCATAGAGAACGTCGGTCTCCTTGAGGCGGCAGTCGTATGCACGGTCAAGGTCGTAGGCCGGGTAGTCCTCGTTGTAGTCGTAGCGACCATCGCCATCTAAATCAATGAACGGCGCCAACGTGTAGGGCAGCTCACCTTCTGCACCGTGTGCGGGCCATTCCTTGATAATGTCTGGAATGCTGCCTTCATAGCCAGGGTACTTTACAGACGGATCACAATCAGGATCGTTCTTACACAAGATCCATCCACGGTGCGTCTCAACTTGTTCACGGGTAATGATCCAGTGGCGGTCGTACTTGTCACAGACGTCCTTTGTCACCGAGGCAAGGCCGTCGGTAGACAAGGGTCCAGGCCAAAAGTCATTGCCCTTCGAGCGGTAGGTCATTGCCGCCATTTTAAGCTGGTTGCCTTCGTCAAGGCCACCCAACCAAAGAGATCCAGCGAACATCGAATGGCGGTTGCTGCCTTTGGGAACTTCGTAGCGGGCCGTATTCAAATCCCACCACATATCGCCCCCGCCAAGAATGGTAGCGCGTACGTTGTTTATGTTCAAATCCGACTGTGCACGAGAGGGTTGGCATAGTTCTTCAACCGTCTTGTTCGAACGCGTCGTTTTACCAGACGTGGTTCCAACATCTTCGCGACCTAGAGCCACGAAACTTGCCATTGCGGCAGCGAAAACGAAAAGATTCTTGTTCATAACCAGAGAATAGCTTTATTACAGACCAATCCGAACTCCGAGGCGAAGGAGGCGGGGGGTTGAGAAGTTCGTAGGATTGACCATGCGAATCGTGTATAGATCCGAGAAGGCCTGTGCGTTGGCCGTGAAGGCGATGGATTGCTGACCTTGAGGAGACGCCAGGAATCCGTCGTCATCAGGTGATCCAGTGTACGGATATACGCTGAGAATATTGGCTGCATTCAGGACGTTGAGCACCTGCAGGTACACTTCAAAATTGTTCTTGTTCTTGTTGAAGTACCACACTTTGTTGGCGGTCAAATCCATGCGGAACTGCCATGGCAAACGTGAGCCATTCAACAGACCGACCACTGGAGTAGCCGACTGCGTGATTCCGTAGGCACGAACGCGACGTGAGTACGGGAATCCTGAGCCCGCAGTGGCCAATAAATTGACACCCGAATTTTCGAACACCTTCACTTTGCCCCAAACTGGGCCATTGTATTCTTTACCCTGTCCGTAGCGGAAGTCGATGTTGCCCGACAGATTGTGGCGCTGGTCGTAATCCAAAGGGATAATGTATCGGATGTTCGGTAGGCCAGTGCGCGCAAGTGACAAGCCAGACTCCGCACCCGATCCCGTACCGTCGGCAAATGTCAACGAGTACTGTGCGTTCATCTGAACATTGCCCACACGGCGCAGGTCGTACTGGAAGCTAAAGCCCTTTGACGTAGTGAAGTCGCGGTTTCCAAATGTCACGTAGGTCGCTGGGTAGGCTTCCGTTACAGAAACGGTTTGAATCAAATCGCGGTATTCGCGGTAGAATGCATTGATTTTTAATGCACTACGATCTGTCAGCTTTTGACGGAACCCAATTTCGTATTCGGTCTGCTTCTGAGGAAGGAGCTCGGGGTTATCTACCGTTGCGGCATTACCAAACACCAAATTCACGTAGTCAAACGGATTAAATCGCGACTGGGCGGCAGAAGGACGCTGAACCAAAAGGTCGTAGTGGGCAAAGAATTCGGCCACGTCTGAAATCGGGAACTGGAATGAGATACGTGGACTCACCGTTACTTGCGGGCGGTAGTCACGGAATGAATTTGCACTGAGGACTGGTGCGTTCGGGTTCAACGGATCAGTGAACGCCTCTTCAAAAATCCATGGCTTGGCTTGACCGCCTGACAAGTTCGCAATGACTGTTGGATTGGGCTGTGGTGAACCGTCCGCATTGTACCAATCAAAACCGTTGCGGTAGCCTACGATGCGGCGTGGGTTCTTGATGTCATCTACATACACCATGTAGTCGTCACCCATAGAGGTGGGAATTTCGCTTCCCTCGAGGCCACCACGTGCATTCACGTCGGCAACAGTATGGGCGGGGTACAGCGAGAACGGATCCTTTAGTACAGGTTGGTTGGCGTCGTAGCGGTCTACGCGCACACCCACGTTAAAGAACAGGTCTTCAAACGTAAACTGATCTTGAATGTAGCCAGCCATATAGATGGGTTGGAATGCGCGTACGGGGTAGGTCCGGTTGCCCTGGCCATCCACCGCAGTAAAGAAGTCGTTCAGCGTAGGATTGCCAGCAAGGAGTTGACCGGTGTAGTCATATCCGTAGTAGCTCACATAGGCAGATCCGCCTGGGTTCACCAATTCTTGGGCAGAGAAGAGCGAAAGTCCTCCAAATTGCTGGAACTGATCAGGTGTAATGTTGTCAATGTCGAGAAGCTTTTGATCGCTTCCGTTCGGATTCCACCCCAGTGCATTGCGGAGCTTCCGATCAAATGTGCGCGGCTTGGTTAAGTCCAGGGCACGGTTGTAGAAAATAGTATCTTGGAACACCCCGTCGCGGTAAATCAACACAGGGTTCTCTAGATCTAGTTCCTTCATGTGGTCGTTCTGCAAATTCCGCATGAGCGTCCAGAGCGATGCAGCTGCCACCCCAAAGCTGCGGTCAAAACGTTGCTCGTACTCAAGACCAGCAATCAGCGAGTGACCCTTAATGTCAAAGTTGGTGGAGGCGGTGATGCGGTACTGCTCATTCTGGCTATATCCGTAGCCAGACTGTACCGCACCGACGTTGCCAAATAGACCATACACGTCATAGGGGGTTTGACCGTTGAGCAAACCGCCACCCTGTTGAATGTTATTCAAGTTAGCGATGTTGTTCGCAATCAACCCTGAATTCACCAGATTATAGTATGACGAAGTGTAGTTCGCCAAAATTGGATTGTACTGAGAAGGAGTAAATGCGATACCCGTATCGAGGTCAAGAAGCTTGCGCCATGCGGTAATGCCTGACTTTTCGTCGGTTCCAAATCCGTACAAACCAATGCGGCCTGTCTCAAACTGACCCACGTGACCGTAGCGGAAGATGTTGTCTCCGTGATTTGGATCGTAGTTCTTAAAGTTATTTAAGGTGTAGTCGGCCTGGATGGTGTAGAACGCGTTTTGGATCAGGCTGTTCTCGCTGCTTCCGAATTGCTGGGTAAAGCGAACGTACCCAGAAAGGTCGCGCTGCTCTGATGCTCCGTTGTTCGCGTAGTTCATCAGCGAGTGAAAGAAGCTGCCGTTCCGTCCGTTCGTGTAGAATGCCCGTCCACCCAACACTAGGTTCGTCTTCTTACCTGTTTTAATGTTGATGTTGCCGGTGGCACGAAATACGGTACTGGCTACGTTGAGTCGTGTCGGAATCGTCTCAAAGGCATCTGCTCCCAAGAGTTCAGCGCGGCGAATGGTACCAAGTCCGGTAGCCGTAGGAACAATGGGATTAGCTTGAAGGTCCGCGAGCACGTCGTCCTTTAGTTTGTACACTGGGGTAGCGTAGGGTCGGCCTACACCGGTATACGAGAATTCCGTCGCGAGCAGGAAGCCCACCAACGGCGCAGTTTTAGCCTTGTTAAAGAGCAGCGGTCCACCGAGGGTCAAACCTGCGAGGTGGTAGTTATTGCGATCAAAAAGAGACGAGGTAACGTACTCAACGGTACCAAAGTAACGGGGGCTTGGTCCCTTGGTCGTGGTAGAGATAACCCCACCCGTCACGTCACCGTATTGAGCTGGTACACCTCCTGTGATGACTTCGGTAGATTGAATCGCTTCACGGGGAAGGTTGATGTCACCGCGCATTTTCACACCATCGACAAACACGACGTTACCGTCGCTACGGCCTCCACGAAAGAAGGTTCCGCCACTGCGCTCGTCTTGAACGACACTCGCCGTTTGTGAAAGAACTGCGTTGACACCTCGGCCCGCCAAGTTGCGAATTTGCTCCGCTCCAAAGCTGGTCGCTGTCTTACCCTTTTCAATGAGTGGTGCTTCGTACTTCGCGACAACGTCTACGGAACCGAGTTCAATGTTTGAAGAGCCCATGGCAAACTTCAATTCGGTTGGACGGCCGGGGTTGATTTGCACCCCTGTGAAGGTCACGCTATTGTACCCAAACACTTCACAGACGACAGTGTACGACCCTGGCTGAATCGGGTTGATGTTGTAGTTGCCATCAAAGTCGGACGTCCCAGAGGTAATCTTGAATGTGCCAGACTTTACCGTAATCTGAGCCTGAGGAATTTCTTCTCCAGAGGTTTTATCCTTGACAGTTCCACGAAGTGAACCAGGACGGGCTTGGCCCCACACCATGGTGGAAGCTCCGAGAATCAGCGCGAAGAGGGCGTAGCGTAGCCGCATAAGCAAAGCGTTTTAGGTGGATCCGTTGCGAATCGAAGGGCTAAAATAACGAAGAATTAATGTTGATAAGCAGGTCGGCCGTAGGTTTGTTCGGATTATGGCCAATAAAATTTTCTTATGGCTGGGGTTAGCTGCGTTGCTGGCCTGCGACGGGACGAGCAATCGGCACCCGGTTCCCTATGTTTTTGTCAATGAATCCGTGTTCACCAACAGTCCTTCAGCCTACGATTTGCAGTTTGTGGGTGGAACCCATGTGCGCACGGATTGGGGACATGGAGGACTGGTAATTTACCGTCGCACCAACTTCGGAGACGCTCTTGATTTTGGAGCGTACGACCTGCGCTGCCCCAACCACGTATCAATGCCCTGTGGAGCCTCTACGGTGGTCGATGGGCTATATGCGGAATGCGGCTGTGACAACCAGCGGTTTTTGTTATTTGACGGAAGTGCTATTGACGGCACCACCACTTGGGGGTTACTACCCTACCAAGTCCAGTATGACGGCGTACGCCTGACGGTCAGTAACCTTTAGGCGACACTAAGGCGCTTGAGGTGCCGCACGTGGGCACCAAGGGCATCCGCAAACGTTTGGAATTCTTGGTACTGGACGTTGAATTCCGCACACGTCTCCTTCACAATGCGTGAAATCGCCGGGTAGTGCACGTGGCTGATGCGGGGAAACAAGTGGTGCTCCACCTGATAGTTAAGGCCTCCGAGCAACCACGTGAGGACGCGACTGCGCGTGGCGAAGTTGGCGGTAGTCTGTAACTGGTGCACCGCCCACTCGGACTCAATGTTCGTAGGATTCACGACGTCTGACTTTGCAAAGGTTGCCCCCTCAACGACGTGCGCTAGCTGAAACACCACGCTCAGCGATAAGCCGGTGATCGAAGCCATAAGGATAAAGCCAAAGAACCACGGCCAAAATCCGATGAGGTAGATCGGAAGGATGGCGACCATGGTCGTGTGCACCGTCTTCCAAGCCCAAAATCCCACGTGCTCGGCAAAAGTGAACTTGCGAATCGGCACGTCGCCTACCTTGCCTGTGAAGTACTTTTTAAAGTCGGTAAATGCCAGCCAGTAGATGTACAGCAAGCTGTAGAGAAGCGGCCAGTAGTAGTGCTGTACGCGGTGAATGCCTTTGTGGGGTTGCGTTTCAGCCATTCGGATCATTCCTCCGGCCTCAATGTCGTCGTCAACTCCATCAATGTTGGTAAAGGTGTGGTGAATGGCGTTGTGCTTATTCTTCCACAACGCTACGCTCGCGCCAAGCATACTCAACGTATGGCCAGCCAACGAGTTAAGCCATTCGTACTTTGAGAAGCTACCGTGTGCGCCGTCGTGCATGACATTGAATCCGATGGCCGACGTTAGCAGGCCAAGAATTACCCAAAACGGAAGGGCGGCCCAGAAATTGGCTCCGAAGTAGAGTACCGCCACGTACGTCGCAAAAAACGCGACAAGCAGGACGCCAGTTTTCGTGTAGAGCCGCACATCACCCTTAGAGGACTTGTTGTGCTCTTTAAAATACTGGTTGACGCGTTGCGTCAAAATTTGAAAAAACGGCTGGCCCGCGGTGTGAGTTGCAAATCGGGGCGCTTTAAATGCGGACGTTGACATAGGTGCAAGGTAAGGCCACTTTCGTGCCACGTTGTTGAATCCCTTGGCCGGTTGCCACCAAGTGCACTCTTAAAACAGCGCTGAAGCGATTTGTTCAGTCTCGTCCGCCTTGCTCATCGTGTAGTAATGGAGTACGGGTACTCCTTTGTCCATAAGCTCTTTAGACTGTGCAATGCACCACTCTACCCCTACCTGCTTCACCGCTTCAGGTGTTTTAGCCGCTTCAACGGCTTCGATTAAATCGTCCGGCAAATTGAGGTGAAAGTTGCGCGGAATACTTTGCAATTGACCCTTGGCGGTCAGCGGTTTGAGGCCTGGAATAATGGGTACCGTGATGCCGGCTGCTCGGCAGTCGTCGACGAACTTAAAAAAGTGCTCGTTGTTGAAAAACATTTGGGTGACGATGTAGTCGCCTCCAGCGTCCACCTTGCTTTTGAGATGCTTAAGGTCTGCCTTCAGGCTCGGGGCCTCAAAGTGCTTTTCGGGGTATCCCGCCACACCGATGCAAAAGTTACTTGGGTTGGAATTCTGGACCTCGTCGTAGAGGTACTTGCCTTGGTTCAGGTTCTTTACCTGGCGAAGCAAGTCAATCGCGTAGGAGTGGCCATGCGGGTCGGGCACGAAGCTACCTTCATTCTTTAACGCATCGCCGCGCAGGACGAGTACGTTATCGATTCCGAGGTAGTGCAAGTCAATCAAGGCGTACTCGGTCTCTTCGCGCGAAAATCCGCCGCAAATGATGTGCGGTACCGTGTCGATGTGGAACTTGTTCTGGATGGCCGCACAGATTCCTACAGTTCCGGGACGCTTGCGCGTGTGGATTTTCTGGAGCAATCCCGATTCATGCTTTTTAAACACGTATTCTTCGCGGTGACTGGTCACATCAATGAACTTGGGATCGAATTGCATCAATCGCTCGATGGTTCCGAAGAGTGAGTCAATGGTATTGCCTTTGAGCGGCGGCAGCACCTCAAAACTGAATATGGTCTTGCCTTTGGCGGCGGCGATGTGGTCGGTAACTTTCATCTTTTTAGGGGTAACTAGTTGCTTGTTTCTAGTTGCTGGTTGCGAGTTACTGGTTGCTAGTGGCTAGTTAATGAGGGGGCTAAGCCAGCGTTCGGCGTCGGCGAGCGGAATTCCGCGCCGGGTAGCATAGTCGGCAATTTGATCGCGGTCGATTTTGGCGAGTCCGAAGTACTTGGCCTCGGGGTGCGCAAAGTAGTATCCACTTACCGCGGCCGTGGGGTACATGGCCTTGGATTCGGTGAGGTGTACGCCTGTATGGCGCTCGGCGTCAAGGAGTTCAAAGAGCAGATCCTTTTCGAGGTGGTCGGGGCAGGCAGGATAGCCGGGGGCCGGGCGGATCCCTTGGTACTCCTCAGCGATTAGGGCGTCGTTGGGGAGTTGCTCGTCGGCGGCGTAGGCCCAAAATTCCGTACGGACGCGCTGATGGAGGCGCTCGGCAAACGCCTCGGCGAGGCGGTCGGCCAAAGCCTGTAGCATCAACGCGCGGTAGTCGTCGTTGGCGTCCTTAAAGATTTGGGTGCGCTCGTCGACTCCGTGACCCGTGGTCACCGCAAAGAGGCCTAGGGTGTCGCTGCCCGCGGGATCAATAAAGTCCGCCAAGGCCATGTAGGGCTGGCCCTCGGCCTTTTGGCCCTGCTGGCGAAGGGTGAGGAAGCGGCGCTCGCCGTTCGGCGTGGTCACTGCGATGTCGTCGCCATCTTGGCGGGCCGGGAAGAATCCGTAGACGCCGTGGGCGGTAATCCACTTTTCGGCGACAATCTGTCGGAGCATGTCCTGGGCGTCGTCAAAGAGGGACTTGGCTTGTGCACCCACTACCTCGTCGGTGAGGATGCGCGGGTACTTGCCGTGCAGGTCCCAGGCCTGAAAGAAGGGGGTCCAGTCGATGTAGGGCACCAGGTCCTCGAGCGGGTAGTCGCGCAGCGGGAACACGCCGTACTGCTTGGGCGCGTCGGGTTTTGCGCCGAAGTCAGGCTGGTAGCGCTGGGCGCGGGCCTGGTCGATGCTCGCATACCGGCGTTCGGCGCTGCGGCTGGCGTACTGCTCGCGCAGTCGTTCGTAGTCAGAGCGAACCTCGGCGCTGTAGTCGGCTGCCTCAGCACTCAGAAGTTTTTGTACCACAGGTACCGCACGCGAGGCGTCGTTGACGTGGACAAGCGGGCCGTCGTAGACCGGCTGAATTTTGACGGCGGTGTGAGCGCGTGAGGTGGTGGCTCCGCCAATAAGAAGTGGAATGGTAAAGCCCTGGCGCTTCATTTCGCTGGCCAAAAACACCATTTCGTCGAGCGACGGCGTGATCAGTCCGCTCAGTCCGATGGCGTCCACATCGTGTTCGCGGGCCGCGTCGAGGATTTTTTGCGGCGGAACCATAACACCCAAGTCAATGACTTCGAAGTTGTTGCACTGCAGAACAACGCCGACGATGTTTTTGCCAATGTCGTGCACGTCGCCCTTGACCGTGGCCATCAGGATCTTGCCTTGCTTGCGCGGAGCCGTTCCGGCTGCCGCCGATTCAGCCGCAAAGTGGGGCTCGAGCCACGCCACCGCACGCTTCATGACGCGGGCCGACTTGACCACCTGGGGTAGGAACATCTTTCCGGCTCCGAAGAGGTCGCCGACGACATTCATTCCGCGCATGAGCGGACCCTCAATCACAGAAAGGGGACTACCCAAGGCTTGCATGGCCTCTTCGGCGTCCTGCTCGACGTAGGCATCGAGTCCGTTGACCAGGCTATGCTCAATGCGGGCGTCGATCGGGAGTTCGCGCCACGATTCGTCCTTTTGGCGGACTTGGCCGGCACCTTTGACGTTCTCAGCGTAGCTGAGGAGGCGCTCGGTAGCGTCGTCGCGGCGGTCGAGCAGTACGTCTTCGATGCGGTTGCGGAGTTCCGCCTCGATTTGTTCGTAGACGATCAGTTGGCCGGGGTTAACGATACCCATGTCCATTCCGTGGCGGATTCCGTGGTAGAGGAAGCAGGCGTGCATGGCTTCGCGCACGTGGTCGTTGCCGCGAAAGCTGAAGCTGACGTTGGACACGCCGCCGCTCACCTTGGCTCCGGGGAGGTTTTGCTTGATCCAGGCCGTGGCCTCAAAGAAGTCGAGGGCATTGCGGCGGTGCTCGTCCATGCCCGTCGCGACGGGAAAGATATTGGGGTCAAAGATGATGTCCTCGGCGGGGAATCCGTCGGCCACCAGCAGGTTGTACGCGCGCTGGCAAATTTCGACGCGGCGGTCGTAGGAGTCGGCCTGGCCCTGCTCGTCGAAGGCCATGACGATGACGGCGGCTCCGAAGCGGCGGCAGTGGCGCGCTTGGTAGAGGAACTCGGCCTCGCCCGACTTGAGCGATATGGAGTTGACGACCGCCTTGCCTTGGACGCACTTGAGGCCGGCGGCGATGATTTCCCACTTCGACGAGTCGATCATGATGGGGATCCGCGAGATGTCGGGCTCTGAGGCGATAAGATTGAGGAAGGTGGTCATGGCCTCGACGCCGTCAAGCATGCCTTCGTCCATGTTGACGTCGAGGATTTGGGCTCCGCCAGTGACCTGGTCGCGGGCGATTTCAAGGGCTTCGCTGTAGTTGCCGTCCTGAATGAGGCGCAGGAATTTGCGCGATCCAGTCACGTTGGTGCGCTCGCCGACGTTGACGAAGTTGGTCGCCGACGTGATGATTAGGGGTTCGAGTCCGCTGAGCTTCATTGGGCTTGGGGGATTCGGGGTGGACGGCCTGCGGCACGGGCGGCGAATTCGCGGATGTGGTCGGGGGTGGTTCCGCAGCAACCGCCGAGGATGTTGACGATTCCGAGGTCGAGGTATTCGGAGACGGCGTCGGCCATTTGCGTCGGCGTTTCGTCGTAGCCACCAAAGGCGTTGGGGAGGCCGGCGTTCGGGTAGGCGCTGATGAGGAAGGGCGTGTTGGCCGCCAGCGTTTGCAGGTAGGGGCGCAAGTCCTTGGCTCCGAGGGCGCAGTTCAGGCCAATGCTGAGCAGGGGCATGTGGCTCATGCTGATCAAGAAGGCCTCGGTGGTCTGCCCGCTGAGGGTGCGGCCGCTGGCGTCGGTGATGGTTCCGCTAATCATAATCGGAACTTCTTTGCCGGTCGCCACAAAGGCGTCCTGAATGGCGAAGAGGGCCGCCTTGGCGTTGAGGGTGTCGAAGATGGTTTCGACCATAAGCACGTCTACCCCACCCTCAATCAGGGCCTCAGCCTGCTCTTGGTAGGCGGTCGCCAGCTCGTCAAACGTGATGGCGCGGTAGGCCGGACGGTTCACGTCAGGGCTCAAACTCAGGGTGCGGTTGGTGGGACCGATGGCGCCGGCAACAAAGCGCGGCTTGTCGGGCGTAGTGTAGGCGTCGGCGGCCTTGCGGGCCAACTGGGCTCCGGCGAGGTTGAGTTCACGGACGAGTGATTCCATTCCGTAGTCAGCCATCGACACGGTTTGGGCGTTGAAGGTATTGGTTTCGACGATGTCGGCCCCTGCGGCAAAGTACTTGGCGTGGATTTCTTCGACGATCTGTGGCTGAGTCAGGTTGAGCAGGTCGTTGTTGCCTTTGAGCGGATGGCCCCAGTCCGCGAAGCGCGCGCCGCGGTAGCCCGCCTCGTCAAGGCGGTATTCTTGGAGCATAGAGCCCATGGCGCCGTCCAAAATGAGGATGCGTTCGCGGGCGATGGTTTGGAGTGGATGCATGGTCCTTCGTTCGTTGCGCTTATACAGAAGGACTATTGGGACGCGAAGTGCAGTCGCAATCTCATCTTCCTACCTCACGCCCGGATGGCGCTTTGGTAGCGGGAGTTGGCACCCTACAGGGTTTTAGGGTTGCCAAGACATCAACGGGCCCGTCCCTCAGTCTTTCTTGATAAGCACTGCAAAGTTAGTTCACGGCGATGTGGTTTGCATTGGTCAATCGTTCGTGATTTTCGTTCATGAGTTGCGGTACAGTGCGGTGTGCCTACCTTTGCAGCGCGTGGAAGGATTTGTCCGATTGCAACCACGGTAAAAAATGCTAAACCGGTGGACCATTGTCCGGCGCACTAGCACTTTACCGCATCAGGCCTTTTTGACACGCAGCATTAAAACTGTTGCTATGAGCTACTTATTTACCTCTGAGTCCGTTTCTGAAGGACATCCCGACAAAGTTGCCGACCAAATTTCGGACGCCCTTGTCGACCACTTTCTCGCCTTTGACCCCGATTCGAAAGTTGCCTGCGAAACCCTTGTTACCACTGGTCAAGTGGTGCTGGCGGGTGAAGTCAAGTCGCGCACCTACATCGACGCGGGTGAAATCGCTCGCGATGTGATTCGCCGCATTGGCTACACCAAGTCTGAGTACATGTTTGAAGCCAACTCGTGTGGCGTGTTCAGCGCCATCCACGAGCAGTCGCCCGACATCAACCAAGGGGTAGACCGCGCTTCGAAAGAAGAGCAGGGCGCTGGCGACCAAGGAATTATGTTCGGATACGCCACCGACGAAACCGACACCTACATGCCGTTGGCATTGGAGTTGAGCCACTTGCTGCTTCGCGAGCTTGCCGCCATCCGCAAAGAGGGCAAGGTGATGAAGTACCTGCGCCCTGACGCGAAGAGCCAAGTGACCATTCGCTACAGCGACCGCAATGTGCCAGAGGCCATTGACACGATCGTGATCTCGACCCAGCACGACGACTTCGCCGACGAAAAGCCCATGCAGGAGCGCATCACGGCTGACATCAAGCGCTACTTGATTCCGCGCATTAAAAAGCAATTGCCGCGCCGCGTGCAGCGCTTGTTCAATGCCGACGTGCGCTACCTGATCAACCCGACGGGCAAGTTCGTGATTGGCGGACCGCACGGCGACACCGGTTTGACCGGCCGCAAGATCATCGTTGACACCTACGGTGGCAAGGGCGCCCACGGCGGCGGAGCCTTCAGCGGCAAGGATCCCTCTAAGGTGGACCGTTCAGCGGCATACGCTGCACGCTACGTGGCCAAAAACCTTGTGGCTGCAGGCGTGGCCAAGCAGGTGCTCGTCCAACTCGCATACGCCATCGGCGTGGCTGAGCCCGTAGGCTTCTACCTGAACACCTACGGTACTGCGGCAGTGCGCGGAGCCGACGGCAAGAAGCTCGCCGACGGCGCGATTGCCGAGCGCGTGCAAAAGCTCTTTGACCTTCGCCCCTACGGAATCGAGACCAAGTTTGGCCTACGCAGCCCGATTTACTCAGAAACGGCAGCCTACGGACATATGGGCCGCGCTCCGCAGATCGTGGAGAAGCAGTTCAAGCGTCCGACCGACAAGGGCATCGAAGTCAAGACCATGAAGGTGGAGCTCTTCACGTGGGAGAAGCTTGACTCGGTGGATTCGGTCAAGAAGGCGTTTGGCCTTTAGCGTATAGCTACTGGTTTCTGGCATCTCGTTTTTATGAGCCCTAGTTGTGTTCGCAGCTGGGGCTTTTTCATTTAACCATACTTCACCTAAAACAAAAACCCCGGCCGCTCGCGCGGCCGGGGTTCCGAATGAAGCCTTTATAACGGCTTAGTAGCGGTAGGTCTCGGG
>CAIJMB010000090.1 GCA_903821715.1 uncultured Flavobacteriales bacterium | reverse complement strand
CTCCTTTACCAGGGCCGAGCATGCGCGAGTGCTGAAATTGGTAGACAGGCTAGACTCAGGATCTAGTGTCCGAAAGGATGTGGGGGTTCGAGTCCCCCTTCGCGCACCACGAAAAAACCCCGAGTCAAACGGCTCGGGGTTTTTCATTATGTCAACTCACATCAAAGGCTATAAACGCAGCAACCAAGCTCCAGGCGTTTCCGCGCGTACCTTATCAAGTGTGCTAAGGGCAACCACTTCTGAGGTATACGGACCGGTGTAAACTCGCACGAATCCGTTCGCGCCATCTGTTGTAGAGCAGTTTACTCCCGCGGCTTTCAGACGACTGACGTACTGAGCGGCGAGGCGCTCGCTTCGGAAACTTCCTACGACCACGACGTACCGAACGCCCATTGCAGTAGAGGCACTCGAAGTACCGTTTGCCATTTGACCTAGAGCTGTGCTCGGTGATTTAAATCCTTGATTGACAGAATCAAGTCGCTGCTCAAGTTTGGTCTTTTGGATTTTAACTACCTCGAGTTCGTCTTCGAGCTCGGCTTGGGCCACTTTTAGCTCTTCATTCGCGCGCTTTAGTGTCGGAACCGATTCCGCCGCCTTCTTTGCCTGAGCCAGCTCGCGTTGTGTGCGGCTTTGGGCCTTAGTCAGGTTCCACGTGTAGCCCGCGACTCCCACAAGCATTTGGTCGTCATGATTGCCCACTCGAGTTCCGCCACCGCCGTAGCCGTCTAGGCCGTCGTCAAACATAAAGTAGCGGTAGGTCAGCTCGGCATAGACACGGCCGGGGCCGTAGGGCAGTGAGGCGCGGAGTCCCAGCGAGGCAGGAGCAGACAGTGAACCCCAAGTGTACAATCCGTAATTGAGTTTCGTAGTTGTGCCGCCAATAGTTTGATAGGTTCGAATTGTGGCTAACCCGAGCGAACCGCGAGCTTGAACGATTAACGGCCCCACGGGTCGAGCATATCCCAACCCAATGCGCGGTGAAGCACCGGTCAATTGAGCTGTGTAGTTAGGGTCTAAGGCGCGAATCGAGTAGAGGTCGAGGCCTGCATGCATGCTGAGGTCGTTCCACAGCGGCATCTGAAGCTCACCACCGGCTGAAAGGTTGAGACCGTCGATTCCGCCATCATGTGACCCCCACTTGCCAAATGGCGAAGCATTGTCACGAATGAACATGGGCAATCCGCCGTAGACTGAAAATTCAGGGCTTTGGGCGAATGCCGCAATGGGTAAAATGCCAAAGGCTAGGAGCTTGAGGAAGTTCTTCACAGCGCAGTATTTTTCCCAAAGGTACACTACCTACCTTTGCACTCCTTTTTCGAATACTATTTGGCCATGAACGCACACTGGACCGTCGACGCGGATTTGAACGCGCGCCTCACTCTGACTATCGAACGCAGCGAATACGCAGAAGCCGTTGAGAAGCAACTTACTGACTACCGCAAGAAAGCGCGGATTCCTGGGTTTCGTCCCGGAATGGCGCCCATGACGCTGATTCGCAAGCAGTACCAAGAGCCCATCACGGCTGACGAAATCAACAAGCGCCTTCAGGACGAGCTGTACGCCTACCTCGAGCGCGAGAAAATTGACATCTTGGGTCAGCCGCTGCCCGTAGCTGGTGACCTGGACTTTAGTGCCGACAGCCACAGCTTTGAATTTGACCTCGGAGTGGCTCCGCAGATCGAGCTTGAGGTGAGCGACAAGGTGAAGATTCCGTTCTACGTCCTCGAACCGAATGAAAAGGACTTAGATAAAGAAGTCGAAAACCTTCGCCAGCGCTACGGCGCCATGAGCGAGGTCGAGACCGCCGGCGACGACGACCTGTTCTACGGACACTTCGACATCGTCACCAAGAAGGGTGAGGCGGTAGAAGGTGCTGCCCATAAGCACGGCCGCTTCGGCCTCAACGCGGTGAGCGGACGCTCGCTCAAGAAGGACCTCAAGGCCCTCGCCAAAGGTGACAGTTTGATCATCGACGTGAGCGACTTCGAAAAGGACTTTGACATCTACCAGGTTCTCGGATTCAACCCCGAAGAATACGCGTTGGCGACGGGCTACTTCCGATTCAAGCTCGAGCAGATCTACCACATCGAGCCCGCAGCACTGAACGCCGAGCT
>CAIJMB010000089.1 GCA_903821715.1 uncultured Flavobacteriales bacterium | reverse complement strand
GTTACCGTGGCCGATTTCGCGGCGGCTGGTTCCGCGCAGCATACGCGCTTCACCCGTTGAGAACGGAGGGAAGTTGTAGTGCAGGTAGAAGCGCTCGTCGCCCATGTAGGTGGCAGCGTCGATGCGGTTGCTGTCCAGGGCCGTACCTAGGGTAACGGTCGTGAACGACTGCGTTTCGCCGCGCGTGAACAGAGCACAACCGTGCGGGCCAGGAAGCACGTCAGTCTCGCACCAAATGGGGCGGATTTCGGTTGTGCTGCGGCCGTCGAGGCGGGTTCCGTTTTCAAGAATTTGGTTGCGCATCGCGTGGTACTCTACCTCGTGGTAGTACACCTTGGCGAGTGAACCGTGCTGTGCCAACTCTTCTTCAGTCAAGGTAGCGGCAAAGGCCGTGTATACCTCTTT
Organism: uncultured Flavobacteriales bacterium; assembly: GCA_903821715.1. Lineage (GTDB taxonomy): Bacteria > Bacteroidota > Bacteroidia > Flavobacteriales > Schleiferiaceae > TMED14. The sequence continues at coordinate 3,135 of CAIJMB010000089.1, read as the reverse complement.
GAATGCGGCGCTGCGCTCGGTTTTGTTGGTCAACTTGCGGCCGGCAACTTCGAATGCACCTGCGTAGGTGGCGTCCCATACGCGCTTCTTGAGGTCGGCGTTGTGGGTCTCGTGGCTGTAGGTGCGCTTGGGGTTTGCGCCTTCGACCTGAGCGGCGAGGGCAAGCTGTGCAGCAACCTGAACTTTGATCGCTTCGTGGGCGACGCGAATGGCCTCAAGCATTTCTGCTTCAGACACTTCGTTCATTTCACCCTCAACCATCACTACGCTGTCAGCTGAAGCACCAATCATCATTTCGATGTCGGCCTCGTCGATTTGTGCAGGGCTTGGGTTGATGATGAATTCGCCTGCAACGCGTGCAACGCGAACTTCTGAAATGGGTCCGTTGAACGGAACATCGCTCACCGCAAGAGCGGCAGAGGCAGCAAGGCCAGCAAGACTGTCGGCAGCAACATCTTGGTCAAACGACAGCAAGGTGATGATGACTTGGGTCTCAGCGTGGTAGTCCTCAGGAAAGAGGGGGCGAAGTACGCGGTCGACCAGACGGGCCACGAGAATCTCGCGGTCGCTTGGGCGGCCTTCGCGCTTCAAAAATCCACCTGGAACACGTCCGGCTGATGCGAATTTTTCTTTGTATTCCACGGTCAGCGGCATGAAGTCCACACCTTCGCGGGCTTCAGGTGCTGAAACGACGGTTGCCAAAAGGGCGGTTCCGCCGCAGCGAACCAGGACCGATCCGTCGGCCTGGCGGGCCATGCGGCCCGTTTCAATAGTGATGGTACGACCATCGGGGAGTGTGATCTCTTGGATCACGGGTAGGGGAGCTTTCATCTTCTCAATTGCGAATTAATGGGGCCTCGTTTAGGAACAGCAAAAGGCAACCCTTTTGGGGATTGCCTTTGCGTATAAATCGTTCGAAAACGACCTTACTTACGGAGGCCGAGTTTTTCGACAATCGCACGGTAGCGGTTAATCTCAGTGCTATGCAAGTAGTCCAGAAGGCTACGGCGCTTGCCGACCAAGCGTACAAGTGAACGCTCGGTGTTAAAATCCTTACGGTTCTTCTTCAAGTGCTCCGTAAGGTGGTTGATACGATAGGTAAATAGTGCGATTTGGCCTTCAGCCGTTCCGGTATCTTCAGAAGATTTGCCGTGTGTGGCGAAGATTTCGCGCTTCTTTTCAGAATTTAGGTACATGCCTTAATCGATTTCGATGTTTGTGCTGTAAAGTTCCTCGACGTTCGAGGACTGCAAAGATACAAAAAATACCGACGCGCCCGACGCTAGGCCTCGGCCGGAGCTTCGTTGCGCACTGCGCGCAGCCACATTGCAATGGACTGCTTGAGGTTGCGGCGCTCCGAAATTTGGTCGACAAATCCGTGCTCGAGTAAGAATTCAGAAGTCTGAAATCCTTCGGGAAGGTCCTTGCCAATCGTCTCTTTGACCACGCGCGGACCGGCAAAACCGATGAGGGCGCCGGGTTCCGCAATGTGAATGTCGCCGAGCATCGCAAACGAGGCCGTGACACCGCCAGTGGTCGGGTCAGTGAGCACCGAAACGTAGGGAAGCCCCGCGTCGTCGAGCTGCGCCAACTTGGCCGAAGTCTTGGCCATCTGCATCAGTGAGTAGGCTGCCTCCATCATGCGGGCGCCGCCCGATTTGCTGATCATGATAAAGGGCTGCTTATTCAGGCGGGCGTGGTCGATTGCGCGCGCAATCTTTTCGCCAACCACTGACCCCATTGATCCGCCAATGAACTTGAAGTTCATGGCCGCAATGGTTACGGGCATTCCGTCGAGGTTGCCGGTTCCGCTGGTGAGTGCGTCGGTCAAGCCCGTCTTGGCGCGGGTGGCCTTGAGGCGGTCGCTGTAGGCTTTGGTGTCGACAAAATTCAGCGGGTCCGCCGAAACCAAGTTGGCGTCTAGCTCAGTGTACTGCCCCCCGTCAAAGAGAAAGCTGAAGTACTCTGCCGCGTCGATGCCGTTGTGGTGGCCGCAGTTGCCGCAGACCCAAAGCTTCGCTTCGTGTTCGTCAATGTCGACCATCACCTTGCACTTGGGGCACAGGTGCCACAAGCCGTCGGGGCTGTCTTTTTTTTCTTCGGTCGGAGTCGTAATCGACTCCCCTTTGCGGTGAAACCATTCTGACATAAGGCGCAGATTAGGCGATCGTGATCGAGTCGTCCAAGTACACGTCTTGAATGGTGCGGAGCAGTTCAACGCCCTCGTTCATCGGACGCTGAAACGCCTTGCGGCCCAAGATGAGGCCTTGTCCACCTGCGCGCTTGTTGATGACCGCAGTTGCTACAGCCTCGCTGAGGTCGCTGGCACCTTTGGACTCTCCGCCCGAGTTGATCACGCCCACGCGGCCTGCGTAGCTGTTGAGCACTTGGTAGCGCGTGAGGTCAATGGGGTGGTCGCTGCTGAGGTCGGTGTAGACTTTGGGGTGGGTCTTGCCGTGCTTGGTCGCGTTGTATCCGCCGTTGTTGGTGGGGAGCTTCTGCTTAATAATGTCTGCCTGAATGGTCACGCCCAAGTGGATGGCCTGGCCCGTAAGGTCCGCTGAGGTGTGGTAGTCCACGCCGTCTTGCTTGAATCCGCTGTTGCGGGTGTAGGTCCACAGTACGGTGGCCATGCCGAGCTCGCGGGCGCGCTCAAAGGCCTCTGCGACCTCGAGCAGCTGGCGGCGCGACTCTTCGGCGCCAAAGTACACGGTGGCTCCGATGGCTACGGCGCCCATGTTCCAAGCGTCTTCCACGCTTCCGTACATCGTTTGGTCGTACTGGTTGGGCATCGACAAGAACTCGTTGTGGTTGATTTTAACCATGAACGGAATCTTGTGGGCGTACTTGCGGCTCAGCATCGCGAGGCCGCCAAAGGTTGAGGCTACGGCGTTGCAGTCGGCTTCGATGGCGAGTTTAATAATGTTCTCGGGATCGAAGTAGATTGGGTTGGGGGCGAAGCTGGCTCCGGCGCTGTGCTCGACGCCTTGGTCTACCGGGAGAATGCTGAGGTAGCCTGAGTTGCCCAAGCGACCGGTTCCGTACAGTGTTTGAAGTGCGCGTAGCGTAGGGTTGCTGCGGTTGCTCGAGATGAAGTAGTCGTCGACAAACTGGGGCGAGGGCAGGTGCAGGTCT
>CAIJMB010000088.1 GCA_903821715.1 uncultured Flavobacteriales bacterium | reverse complement strand
GCTTTCCATACCCCAAAGTTACAATTCGTATGTAACGTTTACAATTGTTTCCCCTTGAGTGTTGAAATATTCAACAAATAGACCATCTTTGGTGACATTGACACAGGTAAAGTGCGCTTCAGAAATGGGCGTGCCCACAATAGTAGTGTTTTGCTCGGTCTCAGGGCTCCGAGGTGGGAAGACCTTAGATGTAAGTGGCGATGAGCAGATTTCGATGAGTCGCACACCCTTGTGGGTCAACTCTTCAATCTCGCCATGGTGGCGGTCACCGGTCAAAAAGACCACTTGAGTCCTGGCCGTGGCGCAGCGATCCAATAAGTCCAGTCGCTCTTCGGGGTAGCGAATGAAATTTTCAAAACTTGGAGCCAGGTTGAGCACTTGCGACCCCACTGCAATAAAAATCACCCGTGCATCCGCGTGAGCATCGAGAACTGACGAGAGCCAGTCAAGTTGTCCGCGTCCGAGAACCTGAGTACCGACCGGGCCACGATGGGTGCGGTCATCCAATCCGATCCACACTACATCGCCCTTTCTCTCTACCCACCTGAGGTCGTGGTATTGTGCGTAATTGAACGGTGTATCCTTCCATACGGTGCTAAAGATCTTAGCACTTGTTCCGCGAAGGGAATACGTACTGTCTCCGTCGTTGGGTCCGTAGTCGTGGTCGTCCCAAATAGCCCTTTGCGGAATCGCCGACATCATGGCAGCCAATGGCTTGCTCGCGTGCCTGCGCGCCCATGCCTCGGCCATTAACGTGCTGTCGTTCCACTCGGAACTTTTATAGTAGGTGTTGTCGCCTAGCCAAAAAAAGAACTCTGGTTTTTTCGCCAAGATGGATGTGAAAATTTCTTCGCGTTCCGGGGTACTTAGTTCCGCACAGCTTCCGACCGCAAACGCCACTTCAGTTCGCTGGGCAAATGCAGAAATTTGAATGCCTACACACAGAACCACGGCGCTAAATAATGTCGATTTCATGGCGGTAAGGTAGCACGCGATCGTAACTACATTTGGTGCGATGCGTTACCAAAACTTTAGCGAGCGAACGCGGCGACTTCACGAAGCTGCCCAAGAGGGTGGCTGGGAACTCCACAATGCGGCATCCCCCGAATACCTCCCAATTTGGGTTGCAACGCATCCGCAGCCCGAGTACTCGCGTTCGCGGATCGCTTGGGCAATGATGCATGGCAACGAGCCTACCGGTTTTGAAGCACTCGTTCAATTTATTCGGCGCGGAGCCCCCGCGTTCAATTGGACGTTGGTTCCGATGGTAAATCCCACTGGAATTGATGCATTTTCCCGCCTTACGGTTGAAGGAGTTGACCTCAATCGGTGCGCACGGCAAGCTGGCCCAAGTGAATCAGATGCGCTGAAATCAATTCTTCAAACTTCACGGTATGAACTCGCGCTCAACCTTCATGATCAGCGCAGTATTTTTCATCCAGCGGGCATCTACACGCCAAGTAGCTTGAGTATACTTGCTCCGGCAGCGATGAAGGGGTCGGTTGCAGTACAGCCCGATCGCGCGGTTGCATGGGCAGGAAGCCTGTCCCTTTGGATGCGCGAACGCCGTCCGGACTGGGGCTATGCTCGGTTCGACGAATCCTACTACCCCACGGCATTTGGTGAGTGGGTTCAGGAATTAGACATTCCCACGGTGACCGTCGAGACGGGTGTTGCTTTGGGCGATGCGTCCAGAGCTGAGGTGGGGCAGGCACTTTTTGAAGTGCTGTGCCGTACCGATGCACACCTAAGCCCAGACGAGCAAGGCAGGGCTCACTACTTCAACTTACCCTACAATGCCTCAGATGGCTGTGATTTTGAACTCAAAAGCGGAACCCAGTCAAGCTACTGGAAGCTTTGGGAGGTTGTCCAAGATGGGGGCTACGTGTCAGGTATCGAGCGTGTTGAGTCAGTTGAGGACCTTTGTCCGTACCAGTGCATTGAGGTTGCACACGTCGACTTCAACCTGCTTACGCAGCGCCCCATTTGGACTACTGCTGAGCTCTATGCTACGGCCGCCTCTTCGCTACGCGATTTGGCTGCAGTGCTCCCGAGGTAAGCGAAGTCGCGAACGATAACCTCTGCTCGGGTTATGGGCTGCTCATCTGCATTGGTGTAGGTGTGGTAGGATAGGGGACCCTCGAATGCTACGAGATCGCCCTTCTTGAGAATTTTGCTCGCTCGGATCGCCACCTTGTTAAAGAGTACCACATTATGCCACGTCGTGCGGTCGTCGTAGGTGCCTTCCGTGGTCTTGACACGATCATGGGTAGCAATGGAGCACTTCATTCGAACGACGTCGTTTTCAAAAGAACGCAGCTCGGGGTCTTGTCCGAGATAGCCGATAAGTTGGACTTTGTTTTTCATAGTTGTTACAATTACCTGGCTCATGTATAAAAGTTGTTCCTTG
>CAIJMB010000087.1 GCA_903821715.1 uncultured Flavobacteriales bacterium | reverse complement strand
TCGCCAAAGTAGAGTTCGGTCCAGTCGCTGTTCCCGATTCCGCCCTTGAGGTGGTAGGCCGGGCCCTTCCACGACCCGTTGTCCTGCATTCCGCCGTACACGTTGTACGGAAGCTGGTTGTCGACACTGATGTGGTAGAACTGCGCGAGCGGGAGGTTCTCGACAAAACGCCAGGTTTCGCCGCCGTCGCGGCTGATGTTCAGACCGCCGTCGTTGCCTTCGATGAGGTATCCGGGCGTCTTCGGCGACAGCCAAAACGCGTGGTGGTCGGGGTGAATGTCGCTGTAGCGAGCAATGGTCTTCCAGCTGCGGCCGCCGTCTTCGGACTTGGTGACCAGCGTCCAGAGCGAGTAAATGGTGTTCTCGCGAAAGGGGTCCACGTAGAGCTCGCTGTAGTAAAACGGGCGGTTGCCGATGTCTTCGGCATCGCTGATGCGGGTCCAATTCACGCCGCCGTTGCTGCTGCGGTAGAGGGCGTTTTTGTCCTTATTCTCGACCAAGGCGTAGACGATGTTGGGGTGGCTGGGGGCTACGGCGAGGCCGATTCGGCCGAGATTGCCCTCGGGCAAGCCGTCTTTTGAGGTGCGCTGGGTCCAGGTTTCGCCGCCGTCGTGGCTGACAAAGAGTCCGGAACCTTCGCCGCCGCTCTTAAAGAACCAGGGCCAGCGGCGGTACTCCCACATGGCTGCGAAAAGCTTGTTGGGGTTGACGGGGTCAATCACGAGGTCCGCCGCGCCCGTGCGGTTGTTGCGGTACAGGACTTTGCGCCATGTCTTGCCTCCGTCAGAGGTTTTGTAGACCCCGCGGTCTTCGGTGTCGCCGTACGCGAGGCCGATGGCGGCCACCCACACGGTGTTGGGGTCGCGTGGATGCACCACGATGCGGTGAATCCCTTTGGTGGCGGTGAGGCCCATGGCCTGCCAGGTCTTGCCGCCGTCGAGGCTGCGAAACAGTCCGCCCCCAATGGTTTGCGAGTTGCGCGGATTCCCTTCGCCGGTGCCCACCCAAATCACGTCGGGGTTGTTGGGGTCCACGCGCACGGCGCCGATGGACGGGTTGGGTTGCTCGTCCCAGATGGGCGCCCACGACTGCCCGGCGTTCTGGCTTTTCCAGAGTCCGCCCGATGCGGAACCCGCATAAATCACGCGTTCGTCGCGCGGATCCACATCAATGGCGGTGACCCGTCCACTCATGCCGGCGGGGCCGATACTGCGGAATTTCAGGTTTTTAAGTAAGTCTTCAGGCAGGGTTTGGGCTGCGAGCTGCAGTGCAGCGAGGAGTCCGAGGGCGAAAAGGCGAAATTTCATTAAAGCAAGTTACGCAGAACAGTCATTTTAAGTGGTTACCTTGCTGAGTATGAAAAAGACGGTTGCATTGATGCTCTTGGCATTTGGCTTTGGCGCCAAGGGGCAGGCCGTGTTTACGGCTGATTATGCCTCACAGGCTGACGTCAACGTCTTTGTCGTGGACTACGAATCCCAGGCAGACCTCAAGGTATTCAAGGTGGCGTATGCTTCCCAAGCCAAGGGAAACGACGGCAAGTGGTTTTGGGTTCCGTACGCGTCGCAAGCCCAAAAAAAGGTCTTCTTTGTGGACTATGCGTCGCAAGCCGACCTCAAGATCTTTTTTGTGAAGTACGAATCCCAAGCTGGGTGGCGCACCTCGGCTAAAAAACACCTGATGTACTGAGATGGAACGGCAATTTCCCATAGGTCGGTTCGTGTACCAGCCCACAGAGGCAGACATGGCATCATTTATTAAGCGTTTACAAACGCTTCCGCAGCGCCTCAAGGATGCCTGGGCAAATTGCTCGGAAGGGCTCCGCGACGAGCCCTACCGCGACGGAGGCTGGACGCGGCGCACCGTGGTGCACCACATTGCCGACAGCCACCTCAACATGTACATTCGCATCAAGCTCGCACTCACCGAAGACGAGCCCACCGTCAAGCCCTACGACGAAAACGCTTGGGCGACGCTGCCCGACGGGCCTGTGGAGCTGTCGCTTCAGCTCATTGAGGCGGTTCACGGTCGAGTGGTTCCGCTGCTCCAGACGTTAGAAGACCAGCATTTTGACCGACGCTACGACCATCCGGAATTGCTGCGCACGGTTCCGATTCGCGAAGTCGTGCAGATGTACGCCTGGCACGGCGACCACCATTTAGCTCACATTCAACTACCTACACTATGAAAAACACCCTGATTTTTGCGTTCGTGGCCGGACCCATCCTCTTTGTATGGCAGTTCCTTTCGTTTGCAGCTATCAATTTGCACGAGGCCGACCAGCGCTACCATCCCATGCAAGACAGTATCCTCGCGGACCTTGGCGCCTACGACTTAGAGGATGCGGGCTACATGCTGGGCCAACCCGGCCCCGACGCCACGCCCGAAGAGCGCGAGGCCTACATGGGAACCCGTGAGGGCCAGCCTTGGGCGCACGTCGTGTGGCACCCTGCTCAGGATACCGACATGATTAAGCCCTTGCTGCGCGGATTCAGCAGCAACGTGCTGATCGCGGGCCTCCTTTTTTGGCTGCTGGGCCAAGTTCGCAACGTGAATACGGGCCGCGGAGCCCTCGTTTCGCTCGTGCTTGCCTACATCGGCTACACCTACTTTATCTACAGTGATCACATTTGGTACGACATTCCCGACCACGTTGTGCACCTTGTAGACACTGTCGTTCCATGGACCCTCATCGGCGCCTTGGGCGGATGGTTGCACGCCCGGAACCATGCGTAGCCTGGCCTTCTTTAGTTTCTGGCTGCTAGCTTCTAGTCTCTCAGCGCAGGATTGGGCTGAAAAACCCGTCGCCAGCGAGCCCCAAGGGGCGCTTTACCCCATGCCGACGCGCCCCGACTACACTCGGATCGACGCCTGGGCGGCGCACCCCGAAGTGGTCGACGGCAGCGACCGGCGCATCGCCGCCGCGGACCGCGTGTCGGGGACGTTTGCGGGCGCCGGAATTCCGACCTTTTTTGTCTACCCCACGCACTATGAGGTCGGTCCAAAGTGGAACGCCGACATCTACGACGCCACCTACCGTCAGCAAGTCGACGAGGGCACGTTGGCCAACCAAGCCGCGGTGTTTAACGGAATCGGGCACGTGTGGGCTCCGCACTACCGCCAAATGAAGTTGGACGGCTACTACACCCGCGATTCCGCACAGCTCGCCCTGGCTTACGTGGCCTTCGACTCGGCCTATCAAGATGTGCGACGGGCATTTTTGAGGTTTGTGGAGCTGCAGCCCGCAGGTCAAACGTTTGTACTCGCTTCGCACAGCCAAGGCACGGACCACGCCAAGCGCCTGCTCAAAGAGGTCATCCTAACCAACCCCGATTTGCGCGAGCGAATGAAGCTGGCGTACCTGGTCGGAAACGTCGTAGAACTAAAGGAATTGAATGGGCTACCGCTCTGCACCGAGCCAGACCAAACGCACTGCTTTCTCAATTGGCGGACCTACGGTCAAGATTACTACCCCGAAAAGTACGGTGACCGCTTTGCGGTCGTGAACCCAATCACGTGGAAGGCAGACGGCCAGCCAGCGCGCCGCCGCGACCATCTCGGGGCGCTCTTGCCCAACGGCCGTCGAGGCTTCTCGGGTTCATTCGTCCTACGCACTGATCAGGGCACCCTTCGGGTTGAACGCCTTCGTCCTATGCTCAAGTTGTTCTACAACTGGAAGAACTACCACATCGCCGACTACAATCTGGTCTGGTTCAATGTGCGCCAGAACCTGCACGACCGGCTCACTTCGGGCAAGCCCGCGGCGAACCGTCCGGTGCCTAAAGACTTTGTTCCGACCGCAGCCGAATAAGGTTAGTTCGAGAGGAACTTGAGGTTCTCGCGGTACGCCCGCTCGACGTCGCAGCGCTTGGCTTCGACGATTTCAAAAAAGGTGAAGGCGAACAGCCACGAGGTCCACATATCGGGATTGGCATCGAACGCGCCATCGGCCGCATTGCGTTCCCAGTAGCGGTGTAGGGTTTTCACGGCGCGAAACCCGTTCTGCCATTCGTCCATGTTCCAGCCCGGAAGGGCCCGCAGTTCGCGCACTTGGCTCAAGCTGCGAAGGACGGCATGACTCGCAGGGGTAGTACGTGCGGACCACAAGTCGTTGACCAGCAAGTCCAGGTAGGGTAATGCCTGCTGGAGCAGCGCCTCTTCGCTAAAAAACGAGGGGTCGCGCCACGATACGGATTCGGTGTCAAGCAGGCGGTCAAGCATACGGAAAGTTAACAAGCTTCACGCAAATTTGGTTCACGCTCCGTACTTTTGCCAACCGCAAGGGCAATTAGCTCAGTTGGTTTAGAGCATCGCCTTGACAGGGCGGGGGTCAC
>CAIJMB010000086.1 GCA_903821715.1 uncultured Flavobacteriales bacterium | reverse complement strand
TGTGCCGGGCCTCGCCGGGTGCTAAGGCAATGGTCCGAGCGGTGGCCCAAACCTTTGGATCCGCTTCAAACGCTTCAGGTGTGTACTCCACAGTCGCCATGCCCAGGTCGCGGGGGCGAAAGTCGACGTTAAAAAGATAGGTGCTGTGGCGAATTTCAGTGCGCGCGGTGTCGCCTTCGACGTCCAAAAGGCTGAAGCTCCGTGAAGTGACGATCGAGTGTCCTTCGACCTCGGCATAGGTATGGCGCACACGAGCAGAGCGAAACCGAACTAAGGACTCAGCCGGAAGTTCCACATCCGCGGAGACCAACGTGTAGGTGCTGTCGTCGATCACGAGGATTCCGCGCAAACCGGCACCAGCCGCACCACGGGGCTCAATGGCGATGGTCCAGAGCACCGAACCGTCCACCGCTTGCGCTTGAACCACTTGGGCGCGGTACTGCAGGGCGGCATCAGCCGCCAGGGGCGATGGAATCCGCGCAGACATGAGCCGCGGCAGCTCAATGCTCGGCGTATAGAGGTCGAGGTGCCCGTCGGGGTAGGACTCAAAAAAATGCTTGCCCAACGCTTGAAACGTTTGCTGCGGCGCCGCACCCTCGTCGCGGCCCACGCTAAACTGCAACTGTACGCTTCGGCCATCACTCAGTCCGTTCGAGGAATGTTCGTCAGCCAGGTAAATCCGCTCGCTGTAGCGCGCTGGGGCTGCAAAAAAGCTGATGCTAAGGGCTTCGCGAAGCTGGATTCCACGACCGGAACCAACGCTCGATTTAACTGCCGTACTGCACTGAAAGCTCGGAAGCCCCGCAGCCCGCCGACCTGCCTCGCGAAGGACGTCGTACGCCATGTCCACGGGCTCGGCCACGACCAAAATGTCGTCTAACCGCACATGTCGGGTCGAATCGCCGACTACTTGGCCCTGCGCCAACGGGCCAATGGCCAAAAGAAGGAGGATCAAAAGGTTTCGACGAATCACGCCGCGAAGGTACTCAAGCCCTGTGCCAAAGGCCTGAAGCCTTAGTTAGACCTCAAATAGAAAGCCCTGCTTGGCCAGGGAATGGTAGCGTTGCGGATCGAATTTGTAGAGGCGTGCAGGGCGATGGCGCACCGCCTTTTGTGTTTTGTCCAGTGCCTTGAGCACTTCCATGCTCAAAATCTTTTTGCGGAAGTTGGCCTTGTCAAACTGAGTATTGAGCACGGCCTCGTAGAGGCCCTGAAGCTGCGCCAAGGTAAATTCCTCGGGCAGCAACTCAAACCCAATGGGGTGCTGGCGGACCTGGCGCTGCAGTGCGTCAAGCGCGGTTTGAAGGATTTCGCGGTGGTCAAATGCCATCTCGTCGAGCTCGCCGAGCGACTTCCAGCGGGCTTTGACGGCCCATGAGGCGGGGCGCGGATTGTATTTCGTCTGGTTGATCAGCGAATAAAACGCGGTGGTGACGACTCGGCCCAGTGGGTGGCGCTGTACGCCGCCAAACGTTTTAAGCTGGTCCAAAAAGACGTTGTCAAGCCCCGTTAGGTCATGCAGAATCCGCGTGGCGGCCTCGTCGATGTCTTCATCCATGCGCACTAGGTCACCCGGAAGGGCTTCGTAGCCAAAAAAGGGCTCCGCTCCGCGCTCAATAACAAGGATTTGAAGTTCGCAACCGTCGTAGCCAAAGACCACGCAGTCCACGGACTGACCAAACTGAAAAAATGCGCCAAGGCGCTGGCGTTCTGCTTCGAGGCTCATGGCATTTGGGTAGTCCAAGTTAGACCGTCTTGGCTGTGGGGGCCGACGGTTACCGTTAAGGTTCCGTGGGCGAACAATACGTTTCGACCCTGGCCGTCTCGCTGCGTGAGGGCTTCGAGAGGGAGTTCGATGCTGACGCGAGCTTCGGAACCGGGTTCTAAGGTTAACCGTTTAAATCCTTTAAGCGCTTTAACAGGGTACAGCTGGCCGTTGCCCTGGCGTCCGACATAGAGCTGCACGACGTCGCTTCCGGCGCGGGTTCCGGTGTTGCGCACGGTTACGGAGGCGGTCCAACCCTGAGCGCTCGGTGTTACGACGAGGTCGCGGTATTCAAACGACGTGTAGCTCAATCCAAATCCAAACGGATATGCCGGCGTATTCGATTCATCGGTGTAGTGCGACCAAAACACCTCGGGCTTGGGGCCGGGTCGGCCCGTAGAGTAGCCGTCGTAGCTCAGGGGAATCTGACCCTCGCTGCGCGGAAACGTCATGGGCAAGCGACCGTAGGCCTCGCGGCGACCCGTGAGCACGTCGGCGAGGGCGCTTCCGCCCATCGTTCCGGGCTGCCAGGCCCAGAGAATGGCGGCAGCTCCGTCCCGAATCCACGGCTCGAGCACCAGCGGACGCCCCGCGTACACTACCAGCACTACCTGCTTGCCCGTGGCGTAGGCTTTGCGAATCAAGTCCTGCTGCACCGCACTGATCCGCAGTGAAGTACGGCTACGACCTTCGCCGGATTCGTTTCCGTGCTCGCCCACAGCGAGTACCAACACGTCGTGCTTTCGAAGCGCCTTAAGGGCAACGTCGTTGGCCCGGGTGTCGGTTTGATTGAGCGTGAGTTCCGCGTGAAACGCTTCCTGACCCACCGAGTGCGGCGACGAAGCCACGTACGTCCACTGACCGGCCACGGCCTCGGCCAGTGACTGCGCCGACTGATCTTTGGCTGATACGCGCCAGTTGCCCAGCACGCCGTTTTTCTCTGCAGCGAGCGGACCCGTCAGGCCGACATGCACCCCGGCCGCCAACGGCAATACCCCAGAATTTTTGAGAAGCACCGACGACTTCACCGCCATTTCGTAGGCATCTGGGCGCACGTCGGGCTTGGTAGCCCCGCAGTATCGGTACGGATCGTCCATCACGCCGAGTTCAAACTTCAGTGTCAGGATTCGGCGTGCGGCCTCGCGAATCCGCACGCTGTCGGTGGGGTTGCGGCGAGCGAGCTCCACCCCGTAGCGCAGGTAGGCGTCCGACTCCATGTCGATGTCGCAGCCGGCGGCCAGCGCTCGGTCGGCGGCGTCGCGCAGGTCGGCGGCATATCCATGGGCAGTCATTTCGCCGATGGAACCCCAGTCTGAAACGAGTACGCCGTCAAAGCCCATACGGCCGCGCAGCTCGCCCCACACGAGGGCTGAATCGCCGGTGGCGGGGATTCCGTTGGCGGCGCTAAACGCGTTCATGACGGTGGCGGCCCCGGCCTTTACGCCGGCTTCAAACGGAGGCAAAATCCAGTTGTACAGCGTATGGGCGCTGTAGTCCGTGGTGTGGTAGTCGCGTCCGGCGACTGCAAAGCCGTAGCCCGCGAAGTGCTTCAAGCAAGCGGCTAGGGTGGTGGGGTCGCTCAAGTTAGCGCCCTGAAAACCTCGCACGCGCGCTTCGGCGATGCGCGAACCGAGGAAGGGATCTTCTCCAGCACCTTCCATGACGCGGCCCCAGCGCGGGTCGCGGCTGATGTCGACCATCGGGGCAAAGGTCCAGTTAATGCCGTCGGCCGTGGCCTCGCGGGCGGCGGCTCGGGCAGAATTTTTTATCGCTTCGAGGTCCCAACTCGCGGCTTCGGCGAGCGGAATCGGCGTAAGAGTTTGGTAGCCGTGGATCACATCTAGGCCAAAAATGAGGGGAATCCCCATGCGGGTTTCTTCGACTGCCACTTTTTGCAGGGCGCGAACCTCGTCCACGCCTGCGACATTGAGCACGGAACCCACTCCGCCACGCTTTAGCGCTGCAACTCGCGCGGCAACCCATTCATTGCCAGCAGGCATCGGGCCGGTAGCGTTCCAGAACCCGTTGTACTGGTTGGTTTGACCGACGAGTTCCTCGAGAGTCATCAGGGCCAGCACGCTGTCAACGCGGGCCGCAACCGGCTTGGTTTGGGCGGCAGCGGCCAGGGGAAGGGCGAGAAAGAGAAAGGTTCCGAAGCGCATAAACGAGTAAAATAAAAAAAGGGGGAGGGGCCAAAACCCCTCCCCCTAGGGGTACATCAACACCAATTCAACAGCTTACTGTACCGCAATACGAGCTACGTGCTGGCCGCGCTCACTTATCGTGCGCACCATGTATACACCTGGGATCCAGCCCTCGGTAGCAATGCGAGCTACGCCGTTGGATGACTCGGCAACGCGAACCACTTGGCCGGTCAAGGTTGACACCTCAACACGAATGGCTTCAGCCGTCGTGTTTTCTACTACGAAGTAGCCTTGAGCTGGGTTCGGGAATACGCGGGCAGAAATCAAACCCTCAGCAATCGAAGCGTCAGCGCCACACGCGAGGCATGAAGCGTAGCACACGACGTCTAGGCTATCGTTCTGACCTGAAACGCTCTGAAGAATGCGGTTGGTGAACCCACCAGTTGTCAGGGTGCAGGTAGAGTCGCTCGTGGTTGGGTCGAGCTGTTCGCTGCTTGCCCAGTTGTCCATCGAGAATTTGTACTCCCACTGACCTGAAAGCAATGGAATCGTAGCCGTGTAGACCATGTCACCGTCGGCGTCCGTGAGTTGGTTCGCGTTACCGCTCCAGTTGTTGAACTGGCCGCTGACGTACAGGTTCGTGAACGAGCCCGTAAGACCGGTCATATCAACTTGGAAGGTGATGTTTTGCGTGGTCGCAGGTGCAGGGCAGCTACCGTCCGTGGTGCACTCACCAAAGCAAGTGCGAAGGCGGAAGTCGCTGGTTGAAGCGCTCATACCGCGGTCGTTGTATGGACCAACTGCACAAGGTTTACCTGCAATATTTTCTTTACAACCCCAGCTTGGGCAGTTGCCATTCAAGAATGTGAAGTCTGAGGTCCATGCACTTGGTTTGCGAAGTGTTTTAGTGTACCGCGTTGTGCCTGGGATCAAGGCCATTGGGTGGTCTCCTGGGACACCCATACCTGTTCCGCCAGCTACGAATACACCGGTGGTGTCGACCGTAACGTTCGCCATGTTCACCTGCCATGTCGCGTACTTGAAGCCTGTGCAGCTCGCACACGACTGCCAGCATACGCCAGTTAGGATGGTGTCACCCAAGAGTTCGGCAAAACGGTTCGTGTAAATGCCGGTGGTCTTGGTACATGATGAACCAGCAGTCAAGTTTTCTTGACCACTCCAACCATCCAGTGTGAACTTGTACTCAATAGAGTCTTGGGTGAGCGGAAGCGTTACTGTCCACACCGAGTCGTTTTCGGGATCAGACATGGGGTTGCATGAACCGCACCAGTTGTTGTAGTCGCCATTGACGAACACGCCGGCGTACGACGCGCCCGTATAGCCGCGCATGTCTACGATGAACGTGACCTGCTTTTGCGCGAATCCGGCAAAGGCCATCACCAGCGCACTCAGAGTAAGGAGTTTTTTCATTGTTGAGTTAAGTAATTAAAAAGAGTGATGGTAGTTTTATTGGAATACGCGGATGTAGTCTACGTACATAGATTGTGGAAAAACGGTCGTAGCGTCGGGAGACCCGGGCCAGTTTCCGCCCACTGCGACGTTGGCGATAAAGAAAATCGGAGCATTGTGACGGTAGGTCGAGGGACTTACGTGGCTCACACTCACGGTGTGAAAGAGTTGGTCGTCGACATAAAAACGAATGTTGTCCTGAACCCAGATAATGCTGAACACGTGGTATGCGTCAGAAAAGTCGCCCTGCTGCAGCGTGTAGGTTCCGGCGCGGTAGGTGCTGACTCCGCTGCCTTGAACGCCCCAGTGCGTGGTTCCGTGCACTTTATGGGGCTCGTGACCTACGAGTTCCATAATGTCGGTTTCGCCGCATGCGGGCCAACCAACTTGGCTGATGTTTGCTCCAAGCATCCATAGTGCCGGCCAAATGCCTTGTCCCTTCGGGAGTTTGGCACGAATGTCAATACGGCCATACTGAAACTCCTTTTTGCCTTTGGTCGTCAAGCGTGCCGAGGTGTACTCGGAACCGCCAAATTGCTCTTTGCGGGCGGTAACGATCATGCGACCATTCTCAACGCGAATGTTGCTCGGATCGTTGCGGTAGTGCTGAAGTTCATTATTACCCCATCCGCCGGCACCAGTTTCGTAATTCCAATGGTCGGAATTCAGGGATGCTCCTTCAAATTCCTCGTTCCACACCAGCGCGTAGCCGGGGTAGCTCGTGGGGGTGACGTACCCGCTATCGTTACCGCTGTATGGGTCATCGTTTTCGATCGTAACCGTAAAAAACGGATTCGGAATGAGAACCTCTGATGGCTGAGAGAAGGCAACCCACATCGTTTCGTCGTCCTCGTAGTCCGTATCGCCCAAAACAGTAAATCGTACCTCAGCATCTTCAGCGCCTTTGTCCCAACTCAAGGTGCTGGATAGTGGAGTGAAGTCCTCACCTGCCGTCGCGGTTTGACCTATCAGCTCAACCTTCACAGAAGCAGCTCGAGGGGCAGGCGCATTCAAGTGCACGGGGAACACCAGCTCGCGGTTGGAATCACCTTCAGTCATACGGAGGTCTTCGCCCACGAGCACCGGAACATCCGCTGTCCGGCATGCGAAGAGCACGAGGGCGGTAGGAATCAGCATCAGGTTCCGCATTAGTTCACCGACTTAAGCGTGTAGCGCCAAAGTCCTGTACCCCAGTTGACTTCAATTTCCATGGTGCGGACGCCATTGGCATCTTCGTTCGTCCACAGAATATCGTAGGTAATGGAGTTAATTGGGCTAAACACTTCGCCTCCGTTGGCGGCTTTGGGCAGTCCGATGAATGCGCCGAGACCTTCCATCTTGAGTTGATCCGGAGCCGTAGCCGTTGCGGGCATGAGGGTGAACGCATGAGTTCCGCTACCCCAGGCAGCTTGGGCGCCGGTCAGCACGCTTTCAGGGAAGCAGCCATCTGCGGCAACACCCATGTACGTTTCAGCCCAGATGTCGCCTTTGGTGTCGTAATCCACGCTTCCATCGGCCTTAAATACCCACTCGTCGTTGTATGCGCAAGGACGGTCGGTCGCGGCCGTAGCACCAATGGCCCACCATGTTTGGGCTCCCCCAGGGGGACCTACCCAAAGCGATCCCGCAATAGGAGCAAGTTTCCAAGTCCGTTCGGTGCAACCTGTCATAAATTCCATCAGACCTGTACACGGAGGCGCAGCATCGCGCGAAATCACAACTTCAGCTGAATCCACGGCCATTCCACCTTGGTTAAAGACGTAGTGCTTCACGGTGTAGGTTCCGGCGCGCGATATTGTGATTGTGGCTTCTGGGCCCTCGGCGAGGGTGCCATTGGACACTTCCCAACGGTACATGAAGGGATTGCCTGTGGCCGTACTCGTAAGTTGCACGGTGTTGGAATCCACCATGGTCACGTTGAACGACGCGGTCGGGAGGTCGCCCAATTCAGACTTTTTGGCCTCGTAGGGTTCGCAGGCTACGGCGGCCATCAGGCTCACCGCGGCGAAAATTGGAGCTAAAAACTTCATTAGTAGTTCGGATTTTGAGTGAGGGCGCCTTGGGCGGCGTCGAGTTCAGTTTGCGGGATAGGGAGCCATTCGTGCTTGTTGGCTACAAAACCTTTTGCGCCCAGCACTTCAGCTGCTTTGCCGGTGCGGACTAGGTCAAAGAATCGGTGTCCTTCTGTTGCCAATTCGAGACGGCGTTCGCGAGCAATCGCGTCTAATAGGGCGGTTCCGCTTGACTGAATCGGCTGTAAGCTCACACGCTGGCGAACTTGGTTGACATAACCGCGGGCCGTAGCCTCGCTGCCGCCACTGCGTGCCAAGGCTTCAGCAGCCATGAGGAGCACGTCGGCATAGCGAATTACCCGCACGTTGTTTCCCCAGTTGAGCGCAGGCTCACCGTCGGCCGACAGTCCGGATTGGCGCGGAGCATACTTGTAGACGAAATAACCCGTATTCTGGTAGCCGGGAGTGTAGGTTCCACCTGCAATCGAGTCGCCCACAATGATCGTGTGCTGGCGGCGTGGGTCGCCGGCCATTGCGTCGTACAGCTCTTGGCTCACGGGGGCAAATCCCCAGCCCGTCGAAAAGTCGGGACCGCTGTAGTCACGCATGCCGCACATCTGAACGCCGACGTTTCCTTCGCCGTAACCCGAACCAAATACTTCCCAACCCACGGTAGAGTTTTCAGAGTATGCGATTTCGAACACACTCTCTGCGCCGTGCTCATTGGCACGCGTGAAAATCTCGGCGAAATCGGGTGTCAACGAGTATACGCCGGATTGAATCACCTCTTCGCAGAGCTGTGCGGCATCAGCCATGTTGGTGTTCATGTAAAGATATCCGCGGGCCAAAAGCGCTTTCGCGGCGCCTTGGGTGGCACGTCCCTTTTCAGAAGCACCCACTTCAAGCGGCAGATTGGGGATCGCGGCGAGTAGGTCAGCCTCCACTTGGGCAAAAATCTCCTCGGGTGTCGCCATCGTGACCTCGTAGTACTCCTGTGGACTCAGCGTTTTGGTAATCAGCGGAACCGAACCAAACAAACGTAGCAAGTCCAGGTAGTAGTACGCGCGAAGGAACTTGGCCTCGGCGGTCGTGCGCTGCACAAACTCGTTCGTGGTACCCGGAACCCCGTCGATCTTCTCTAAAAAGAGGTTCGCGCGGTAAATGCCCCGGTAGTTCTTGCGCCAGAATCCCGCCTGCGGACCCAAGTTGGGCGTCAGCGAGAAGTTGTCGTAGGCCACAAACGCGGGCTGGTCGCTCGCGTCGCTGCCGCCAGCATGGGTATCGTCAGAGGCCACGGTTTGAAGCAAGTACATTACCGAGAACCCGTTTTGGTCGTTCCACTGCAGTACGTCGTACACGCTTACGAGCGCTTCGTAGGCCTGACCAGGATTTTGGTAGTAGTTGAGTTCGAGTTCGCGGCCAATGGGGTCGACGTCCAAGAAGTCTTTTCCGCAGCTGGCTAAAGCGAGGGCGCCGGCCGCGAGGAGGGAGAGGTGAATCGTCTTCATTAGTTCAGAGAAGTTGAGAATCCAATAGAGTGCATGCGAGCCTGCGGGTAGATTCCGCGGTCGACGCCAAAACCGTTTCCGATTTCGGGATCAAAGCCCTTGTAGTTGGTCAGGGTCAGCAAATTGGTGCCTGAGTAGTAGATGCGAGTGCGCTTCAACCCCACTTTGGCAGCCAGCGCCTCAGGCAGGGTATAGCCTAGCTGTGCTGTCTTGATGCGGGCAAAGCTTCCGTCCTCGACATAAAAGTTGGAACTGCGCGCGAAATTGAAGTTCTTGTCCAATGCAGTTAAGCGGGCGTAGTCGTTGGTACTGCCCTCGCCGGTCCAGCGGTCGATCGCTGAGCCATTGAGGTTGGCGGTCGGAAGGTCGTAGCGACGCGTGGCGTTGTAAATCTGGTTGCCTACGACGCCCTGCAGAAAGAGGACGGCGTCCCATCCGCCCCAACGGGCGTTGACGGTGGCACCAAATGTCCAGTCTGGCGTTGGATTGCCGATGAAGGTGCGGTCGTCGGCGTCGATCGCTCCGTCGCCATTCACGTCTACGAACTTGAAGTCTCCAGCTACGGCATCGGGCTGCAGCATTCCGCCTTCAGTGTTCACATATCCAGCTACTTCAGCGGAATTTTGGAAGACGCCATTGGTCATGTATCCGAAGAAATAGCCAATCGGCAAGCCTTCTTGGATGCGCGTGATCTCAAGGCCCTGAGGTCCCCAGCGCTGCCCTGGGAGGTAGCCCTCTTCGTTGCCGAGGTACACGACTTCGTTTTGGATGTAGCTGATGTTGCCTCCCACGCGGATGCTCTTGGTCGGGCTAAAGCTGCGCTCGTAACCGGCTTCAAAGTCCACGCCCAAGTTGCGCATCTTACCCACGTTGGCAGTGGGCGCGTTGTTGCCGACGTAGTCGGGAAGCACTGGACGCGTCTTCATGTCGTACGTCGCGCGGTGGTAGAGGTCGAGGTTGGTGTAGAGGTACGTACCCCAACGCAGGTCGGCTCCGAGGTTGGCTTGGCCCACGCGCTCCCAACGCAGGTCGGGGTTGGCGATTTGGCTCGGAGAGGTTCCGTTTTGCATGAATTCGTTGTAACCAAAGCTGTAGTTGCGTCCGCCAGAAATGGTCGCGGCGTACTCCAGCGAACCGGCGGCGTCGTTACCGCTCATACCGTATCCGGCGCGGAGCTTCATGCTCGAAATGAGCTTCGAAGACCACCACGATTCCTTGTGAAGGTTCCAACCCGTCGAGATCGAGGGGAAGTAGCCCCAGCGGAAGTTGGGTCCGAATCGGCTCGATGCGTCCGCGCGCAAAATCACCGTCGCGAGGTAGCGGTCGTCGTAGTCGTAGTTGACGCGGCCGAAGTAGGACTCGATGGCGTAGCGCTCCCACTTTCCGCCGTACACGCGCTCAGATTCCGCGTTGCGGGCGTAGCTGATGGTCGCAAAGCCAAATTCGTCGGTCGGAACGTCGCGCTTGCTACCACCGATAAAGCTTCCGTTGACGGCCTGGGCCGAGTGGCCCGCCACCGCATCGATGTGGTGGGCACCAAAGTCTTTGGTGTAGGCCACCGTATTGTCCCACATCCACGAGAAGGCGCGGTTGAAGCTTTGGGTGACCAAATTGGTGTCCAAGAAGTTGGTCGCGTTGAGGTAGTACGACGGAATGAATCCGTTGCCCCCGTAAAATGCGAGGTCGATACCCATGCTGGTGCGGGCTGAGAATCCGCCGCCGAGGTCGACGTTGGCATAGGATTGGTGCACAATCTTGTCGGACCAACCCACGTTGGTGCTGGTCATCAGAGCCGCAAGCGGGTTGACGACTTCGGAGGTGACGCGGTTCGAGATCGCGTAAATGCCTCCCTGGTCGCGCACGAGGTTGGGGCGAAGCACGCCGTTCACCGTGTACGGGGCACCACTCAGCGCGAGCGGATTGGTTTCGTAGACCGGAGTGATCGGGTCCATATTCAACGCACGTCCAAGCGGAGAACCAAACTCAGTGTTCTCAGCGACCGACTGGCTCGTATTGTGCGTGAACGCGGTGCTCATACCCACAGTGATTGCCTGGTGCACCTTGTTGGTGGTGTTGAGGCGCGCGGTGATACGCTCAAAATTCGAGCGGCCCGGAGCAATGATACCTTCTTGGCGGAAGCGGCCCACTGAGGCGAAGTAGCTTCCGTCCTTACTGCTCTGCGACATGCTCACGTCGACCGACTGCACGGGGGCATTGCGGTTGAACACAGCGTCCTGCCAGTCGGTACCGGCTCCGAAGCTGCGCGGGTCGGCGTACGGAATCGACTGACCCGCAGCAGCGGCCATTTCGTTCTGAAGAGTTGCGTACTCGGTTGCGTCCAGAACCGAAACCTTGCGCCACGGATTCTGAATGCCTTGGTAGGCCGAAACGCTCACATTCATTTGGCCGCTTGCTCCCTTACCGCTCTTCGTGGTGACAATGATGACGCCATTCGCGCCGCGCGCACCGTAAATCGCGGCAGAGGCCGCGTCCTTAAGTACTTCAATTGTTTCGATGTCGTTCGGGTTGAGGTAGTCAATTCCGCCTCCGATCACAACTCCGTCAACGACGTAGAGTGGGTCGGAACCGTTAATCGACGCTGTTCCGCGAATGCGCACCACGCTACCTGCGCCTGGCTGGCCCGAATTCTGGGTGATTTGAACCCCAGCGGTGCGGCCCTGAAGGGCTTGCTCGACGCGCAAGAGGCTCATGTTTTCAATGTCCTTGGCCTTGACCTGCGCGATGGCGCCCGTGACGTTGGACTTCTTTTGGGTACCAAAACCGACAACTACGACTTCGTCGAGCTCTGAGGTTTCTGACACGAGGACTACGCGCATACCGTTGGCTGCTGCAACCGTCTTGTCGGTGTAGCCAAGCGCGCGAACCTTGAGACTGACGCCCGCTTTGACGTTGATTGTGAAGCTGCCCTGCGCATCTGAGGATGTCAGCACCGCGCCATCGGCGAGACTAATTACCGCGTTGGGGATGGGGCTAAAAGAGCCCTCTTCGACTACCGTTCCTTTAAGTGGGGCGGTTTGTGCCCAGACCGTCGGGGTTCCGAATGCCAGAAGGCTGACTAAAAATGGAAGTATGCGTTGCGTCATGTGATGTGATCTTATGGTAAATCCTACCATTAACCTTGGCAATATAGTACGAATTACTACATGTCAACTTCACGTTATGAAACATTTAAAACGCTGTAAATGAGTAAAATAATTAACAATATTTGTGTGTATAATTTACACTATCTAAGTGGTTCAACCGAAGGAAATACAGTCCCGCCGTACTGAAAGAAGCCCAAAATCCGCCTTGGCAATCCTTGAGATTAGCGCGACCTTTGCCGCATGAACGTACTCATTTTTGGTTCGGGTGGCCGCGAATCGGCCTTCGCGTGGAGCATTGCACAAAGTGGTTTACTGTCCACCCTCTACATCGCTCCCGGCAACCCCGGTCTCAATGAAGTGGGTACGTGCGTCGACCTAGACTGGCGCGACCGCGACATGGTTGCCGACTTCTGTATTCGCCACGACATTCATGTCGTAATTGTAGGCCCCGAAGAGCCATTGGTACACGGCCTCGCCGACTACTTTGCCTTTCACCCTCAGCTCGAGCGCATCCACTTTATCGGTCCGCGCGAAGAAGCGGCCCAGCTCGAGGGCTCCAAAGACTTTGCGAAAGCGTTCATGAAGCGCCACGGAATTCCGACTGCAGCCTACCGCACGTTCACCAAGAACGAACTTGAGGCCGCCAAGATGTACGTCCTCAGTCAAGACGGTCCCTATGTGCTCAAGGCCGATGGACTTGCCGGCGGCAAGGGTGTCGTCATCCTCGACAATGTGGTCGACGCGCTCAAGGAACTTGATTCCATGCTGGGGGAGGCCAAATTTGGGTCCGCCTCGAGCCGCGTGGTGATCGAGGAGCACCTCACCGGACCCGAATTCTCAGTGTTTGTGCTGACCGACGGAGAAAACTACATCCTGCTTCCGCAGGCCACCGACTACAAGCGCGTGGGCGAAGGCCAAACCGGCCCGAACACGGGCGGAATGGGCGCTATCAGCCCAGTGCCCTTCGTGACGCCCGATGTGCTCGGCCAAGTGCATCGTGAAGTCATTCAGCCGACGCTCGAAGGGCTTCAAGCTGAGAGTATTCCCTACTGTGGGTTCATCTTTTTTGGACTGATGCTCACTGCGGACGGTCCCAAGGTGATCGAGTACAACGTCCGCATGGGCGATCCCGAAACCGAGGCCGTCCTTGCGCGCCTTGATGAGGACCTACTCGCCCTCATGATTGATGCAGCCCGCGGCCACATTGCCACGCGTCCG
>CAIJMB010000085.1 GCA_903821715.1 uncultured Flavobacteriales bacterium | reverse complement strand
GCCGTACTGTCGTCCATCACAACTACCGTGTCGAGCACGGCATCCGCTGGATCGAGCAGGTCGGCAAGACCCCAGCCAGCTACGGCTCCGTTGTTGGAATGAGTGAGGCCTCCTTGAAGAGAGCTCGGCGACATAATGTTCAGCACCACCTGGGCCTGAACTCCGGCGCTGAGAGCCAGCGCACTAAAAAGGAGTAGGATTTTTTTCATTACTGTTGCATTAACGTTTAGGAACTGTAATGTAAAAAAATTCCCAATACGCTGAACACCAGCCAGTGATAAAAAAATTTATACCAAACGCTCGAGTGCCAAATGAAGTCGGTCCGCAATCGCCTGCATTTCTTCAGCATCTAGCTGTAGTTTGGGATTGGCGAAATTCAGATCAGCTTCGGAACGCAACGGTACCACATGAACATGAGCGCGCGGCACTTCAAATCCGAGTATGCTCAAGCCAACTCGATTGCAGGGGATTTCGTGCTTTTGAGCTTCTGCTACACTCCGCACTAAGTCAAACACTGCCGCGTAGTCCTGTTCGTCAAGGTCAAATACGCTGTCCACTTCGGTCTTTGGAACCACCAACGTGTGTCCCACCGTTAAGGGACGAATGTCCAAAAAGGCAATGGCACGGTCGTTCTCGGCCACTTTATAGCACGGAATCTCTCCGCGAATAATGCGGGTAAAAATACTTGCCATGACTTAGCGCTCGATAGTAAGCACTTCGAGCTTCATTATTCCGCTCGGAACGTGAATGTCAGCCACCTCACCAGCTGCCTTGCCCAGCAGTCCTTTACCGATGGGGGAATTCACGGAGATCTTACCTGCCTTGAGGTCCGCCTCTTGTTCGCTAACAAGGGTGTACTTCATTGTGGCCCCATTGGCGGGGTTGCGCACGGTAACCTTTGAGAGAATGAGCACTTTTGAAGTATCAAACTGGGACTCGTCAACAATGCGCGCGTTGGCCACCAAATCTTCCATTTTCGCGATCTTCATTTCAAGCATGCCCTGTGCCTCTTTAGCCGCGTCGTATTCGGCATTCTCGCTCAAATCACCTTTGTCGCGTGCCTCCGCAATCTGCTCTGAAATGCGTGGACGCTCGATGCTGCGCATGTGCTCGAGTTCTTCTTTGAGCTTCTTAAAGCCCTCAGGGGTGTAGTACGAAACCGACATAGTTCAATCGTTATAAATGCGGAAGACCCTCAAAAGAGGGCCTTCTGAGTAGTAAACCTAATACTTTTTACAATACAATAGCCGTGCCCACGGTATGTACCCCGCCAAACGCGGAGTTCGTCAAACGGTATGCGTAGCTCAAGTCCAGATTACCGTCTCCCATCGGAATATTAAAGGTGAATCCTGCCGCAGGTCCGCTAAAGGCCTCCGTAGCCACACCATCAAATCGGTTGTCAAACTGAGCCCAGCTGGTGCGAAGTGCGAAGAGCTCTTTGTAGCTGTATTCCGCACCTACTGTGAATTGGTCCTTTTTGAACGAATTCGAAATGAAGTTACCCGCTAACGTGAGCTTGTGCCCTTTAGCTACCGTGAAGCCCTTAGAAACACCAATTGACAATTGCGTTGGCAATTCGAAATCTTCTGAACGGCTTTGGAAGCTGCTGGTGTAATTTCCGGTTGGAACAGGAAGTACCACGCTCAAACCGTCTCCACGGTACGAAAATGAGGGACCGATGTTGCGCATGGTAATTCCGAACGCAAAGTCCTTCAGATTTTCAGGAACATACTGAACGCCTGCATCAAAGCACACGCCTGAAGCCGACAAGTTGTTGATCGAAGAACTGTAGAGCTTGATGTTCACTCCACCAAAAATGCTTTGGGTAAACTTCTTGGCATAAGCGATCCCAATCACGGTCGTTGATGGCTTGTACGTACCGAGGCCTCCATCTGGTTGGTCTTCTGTCGTGATCTCAATCTCGCCGTAATTCATGCTCGTCATGTGAATACCGAGCACGCCACCGTTCCCGGTAGGGGTTACAAGGCTTCCTGAGTTGAGCTGAATACCGCTGCCCATCAACCATTGAGTGTTGGCGAAGCCAAACTGCATTCCGTCGATACGTGCAATTCCTGCCACGTTGCCATAAAGGCCTTCAAAGCCCTTGAGGTTTGCGGTGTTGCCTTCTCCCCACCCCGCGGTACGCGCCCACGGATTAATGAGTAGCTCTGCAGCACCTGCCGAACCTGAACGCGCGGGGTTGCCCGCAAATGCAGCACTTGTTGCAAGTACGGCAATACCTAATACAATCTTTTTCATCACTCAGAGTCGATTAGAATCCAGTTGGGTTGAACGGACGGAGGGTTCCGAACCACTTTATAACACGCTGACCAATGCCTGGGGCGTCGATGTGGATCAGGTAAATACCGCTCGCAATGGGCACCTGGTAGTTGTTCTTGAGGTCCCAGAAAATCCAGGTATCACTATTGTCTTTGCGGATCGTGCGCACAAGCGAGCCGTCGGTACTGTAGATTGAAATCGTACAGTTCGGAGGCAGGTTCGTGATTTTTACCGCGTTGTCGTTCTGAGAGGTCTCGTACTGACTCATACTGAAGTATGGGTTCGGTACTACACGAACTGTGGCCAAGGCATCAACCGCAGTCGAATTATCACCCGTTACCGTGGCCGCATTGTCAAGGCTGAACTGGTACTTAGGGTTTCCAGTATTGCTGTTGTCAGTCACATAGCGTTCGTACGGACGAGCCATGCGAATTTTAACCCGGACACGCGAAGGCAAACCATTCGGTACGGTGGTGGGCTTGTACAAGTCCGCCGTGGCAAAACGCGGATCCACAAGCGGAATCGACACCCACATAAGCGACTTGGTCACTTTGTTGCGGCTCAGAATCGAACCCATGTTTCCGTAGTCGCTAAACAACGGATGGTCTTGTTCATTCGAGCCTGCGTAATCAAGCGGAGTGCGCGATAAACCTTGTTGCAGGAACGGACCGACTACATACAGGTAGTGCTGGCCACCGAAGCGGTATCCGCCCGTTACGGGGTCCGCAGGTTGAATGCGCTGACGTGCTGTCGGATTAAACTTCATGTCTGCACCATTATCTCCGATCATCCAGCTGTTCTCACCGAAAACTAAGTTCAAGCGAGTTCCGGTCTCAAGATCAATGGCATAACCTGGGAACCACGACCATCCTGTAACCGTGGTGCTGCGAGTGAGCTCACCGGTAGTCATGTTCAAATCCCACCCGAGATCGCTGCGCAAGCGCCATTTACGGGTTCCGCCGGCGTTGAGCGACTCATCATCACCCATTTCCATGACGGGTACGCGCGTCCACTGTGTCCAATCGTCGGTAAATACAACGTCCACAGAGTGCAACTCAGTCGGACTCATGCGGCCCGTAAATGCACTCATTGAAGAGTCTGCTGGGCCCATACCCCAAATCGTATTACCCGCTGTTAGACCACGACCAAGGAAGCTTGCGTATGCAAATGGTCCCCATGTTCCGCCCACAATAGTCGAGAATCGAGCTTTGTCGTCGCCTGGGAAGTCCTTATAGTATGATCCAGGAGCGGTTGATACAGAGTTGTTACCTGCCATCAGCCAATTCGTGGGACCGTAGTCCGCATCATCCTTGACCCCGCTCAACCAAGCTTTGGTTGGGTCTTCGTATACGATTCCGCTGCTGATAATTCCTTGGTTGCGGGTGTTCTCAATGTCACCTCCAGGTGACTCTTGATTGCGCACGTCCACTGAAATTCCCAATTCTGGGATGATTTGCTCCACGAGGAACGAAATGCTACCTGCCGAGTTGGCAACCACATTGCCTACCGAATCCTTAATGACCCATGTGGCATTTGCATTGACTCCGCTGAATTCCATGGTAAAGTTACCTGGCTGAACGCGCAATGGATCCACCACTTTAATGTTAACCGGTCCAAATCCAGGACGGTACGTCGGCATGTCGAGACGGAAGTTGTCGACAATAAATGCTTCACTCTCACTATCGAGTTCAAGTGCGGCACCGCCATTGCCCATGCCCTCAACACGAGTGATGATCGGAGCGTCTCCATATTT
>CAIJMB010000084.1 GCA_903821715.1 uncultured Flavobacteriales bacterium | reverse complement strand
CCATGCTTCCAACTTGGCTCGAACGTACTGAACTTTTGGTGGGCTCCGACGCCCTTGAACGACTTCAAAAAGCCCACGTACTCGTGGTCGGCTTGGGGGGTGTCGGAAGCTTCGCCGCCGAATTCCTCGCCCGCTCTGGCGTGGGACGCCTCACCATTGTCGATGGTGACGTGGTGGACCCCACCAACCGCAACCGCCAGCTACAGGCTTTGAGTAGTACCCACGGGCAAAAAAAGGCCTGGTTGATGCGCGACCGAATCTTGGACATCAATCCCGAATGCCAGGTCTATGCCATCGACTCGTTCCTCGACCCAGAAGCCATGCGCCAGTTGCTCCAAACGGCTGAGGTTGATTTTGCGTTGGACTGCATTGACAGCGTGCAGCCCAAGCTCAACTTCATTGTGACGGCATTGGGCGAAAAGATTCCGTTCATCAGTTCCATGGGAGCGGGCGGACGCTTGGATCCCAGCAAGATTCAAATTGCCAAGCTCGAAAAGAGCTTTAACTGCCCATTTGCGAAGCACATCCGCAAGCGTTTAGCCAGCGAATACCATATTCGCAAAGGGTTTCACGTGGTTTTTAGCAGCGAAATCGCGAACCCTGAAAGCGTTCGCTTGACTGATGGGAGCAACTTCAAAAAATCATTCTACGGAACCAGTGCGTGGATTCCCGCATCGTTTGGCATCCACGCGGCGAGCTTCGCAGTCCGCAAACTGATGGCCAGTAACTAGTTACTAGTAACTTGCTAGTCGTTGAGGTGTAAAATCTGAGTCAGCAGGGCCTTGGAGCTGTTGATGGGCTCCTCGAGGGCGATCATCGTTTCGGTGTTCGAAACGCCCGGAATGTCACTGATCTTGAAGATAATGTCTTTGGCGTGCTTGGTGTCTTGACAACGAATCTTGGCGAAGATTCCGAAGCGGCCCGTGGCGATGTGCGCAACGGTCACCTCAGGAATCGCTTTAAGTGCATCAATCACTTCGTGCGTAGCAGAGGTTTTGCTCAAGTAGACACCTACAAAAGCGATGAATCCATAGCCCAACTGTTCATAATCTACTTGGAGGCTCGCACCCTTGATTATTCCTGCTTTTTCGAGCTTTTTCACGCGGACGTGAATGGTTCCGGGGCTGACACTTAGCTCCTTGGCAATATCCGTGTAGGTTTTGCGGGCGTCTTCGAGCAGGTGGCGCAGGATTTCGCGGTCGACGTTATCGAGTTTCATCAGAATCTGTTAAGCCTTATAAAACGGAAGCGAAACCACCTCAGCCTTGAGGGCCTTGCCGCGAATTTCAACAAACACAATGCTGCCCGGAGCCGCCGAGGCGGTCGGAACGTAGGCCATACCGATGGCTTCGTTGAGGGATGGAGCCATGGTTCCGCTCGTCACCTCGCCCACCGCGTTGCCGTCGGCGTCTACGATGGGGGTATCCGTGGCGCGGAACCCCGCGCTCGAGCAGCTTAATGCCCACGAGTTTACGGGCGACTCCCGCCTCCTTTTGAGCCTTGAGGGACGCAGAATTGGTGAATTCCTTGGTGAACTTCGTAATCCACCCAAGACCTGCCTCAATGGGCGACGTCGTATCGTCGATGTCGTTTCCATACAAGCAAAATCCCATTTCGAGGCGAAGGGTGTCGCGGGCACCGAGGCCGATGGGCTCGAGGCCAAAGGGTGCTCCTGCGGCGATAATCGCGTCCCAGGCCGCAGCGGCGTGAGCGTTGGGAAT
>CAIJMB010000083.1 GCA_903821715.1 uncultured Flavobacteriales bacterium | reverse complement strand
GCCAGCGGGGCAGGGGTGTTGTATCCAGGATTGATCTCCCAGCTGAGCGGTAGGCTCAAGGCTCCGGACCATTCGCCATCCGCCATGGATCCGTCGACGACGACGCGTTCGGGTTTGGTGGGAACTTCGTGTTCGGTGACCGAGATGGTCTGGCCGAAGCTTGCGGTGCATGCCGCGAGAAATAGAAAAAGGCCCAGTTTGCGCATTGAGCTGCAAAACTAGGCCTTAAGCCGTTAGGGGCTTAACCCCGTCGCGCCAGCGAATTAAAAGTCGCAGCGCAAGTAGAACACGGGAAAGAGTCCGAGCTGGTACTCTTCGCGAATGCCCTCGTCAATGTCGGGGGTGTCTACATTGTCCAGTCCCGGAACGTAGGTCAGCGTCAAGATGTTCTTCGCTCCAGTGAGGTTTGAGATGTCCAGACCAAATTCCCACGCGAGGTTGGGATAGTTCCATTTGTAGCCGAGTTTGAGGTCGAGTCGCTGGTAGGCCCTGTTTTGTACCGTGTTAAAGCCTTCATTTTCAAAAATGATTTCGCCAGCTCGAAGCGTGGCGTTTTGGTCCACCTTGTCACCAAACCAGCGTCCGCCCACGGTAGTGAACTTGCCGCCCAGGGTGAATCGGTTGTTGGGGCCGAGTTTGAATTCCTTGGCTGCGAGCAGGTTGAACGCGTAGCGTCCGTTGAAAATGGTATTGCGCAGTACGCCGTCGGAACCGCGGTACTTTGCGTCAAACAGCGAACCGGTGGCCAAGAAGTAGACTCCGCCCGCAAAGAATCGCTCGGCGGTCAATTCGAGGCCGTAGTTGCGGCCCGTGCCCGTGTTTTGAAGCGTGTCGGGCCAGATGCGTCCGAAACCGCTACCCGCGTTGACCATGCTGAAGGCGCTTGACCGCACTTCGACGGGAACGTCGTAGAGGTACTGGTAGTAGGCCTCGATTTTGGTGCGCACGGGCAAGCCTTTGTAGGTGCGCTCCCATCCGCCGGCCACCTGGGCAGACTTCATCAGGCCGATGCGGTCGGGGTTGTGCTCGAGCGGATCAAAGTTCTGCGTCGTCATCGCGTAGTAGTAGAGGTAGGGAGCCTGTCCTTGGGCATGCAAGCCGCTGCCCGCAAAGAATCGGTCGGTCGCGGTGGCCTGGTAGCTCAGGCCGACGCGCGGCTCAAGGGGCATGAACGACTTGTCGTTGACCCCTAGGTAGAGCGACGTCACGCCGGCGGTGAAGGTGGTCTTCTCGTTCAGGCGGCTCTTGTAGCTCACGTAGGGCTGTACGACAGGCCATTGAGCTTGAGTGTTCCACTGCTTGCGCCAGGGGGGCAGAATTCCGGTAACGCCGTCAAATTGGCGCACGGAATCTTGGTAGTTCAGCATGTAGAGGTCGACGTTGATGCCCGCCTGCAGCGTGCTGCGGGTGCTCAGCTTTTTGTTGTACGAGAAGAATCCGTGAATTTTATTCTCTTTGAACGTGTAGTTGAGCATGGTGTCGTTGGCGGTGACGATCCAGCCGAACTGGCCGCCGCCGAGGTCGCCGATTTCGCGCTGCAGCTTGGTGTTGACCGCGCGGATCACCGCTGTCGAAGCCGCCACACCCGCCTTGATGTAGGTGGTCTTGTTGATCGGCTTACTGTAGTTGATTCCGCCCACAAACATGTCGCTTCCGAAGTACTGGTCGCGGTCGGTCGAACCGTAGCTTTCAAATCCCGAGGTGTCGGTCTGCTCGCTGATCAGAATGTCGATGTCGCTCACGCCAAACATGCCCCAGGCGGCGATTTTGCCTCCGTTCTTCTGCGGAAACGTCAGGCGAAACGCCCCGTCCTGGTAGCTGGGAATGGCGTTGGTTCCGAGGTTGATGTTGAGCGACTGAAAGAGGCTGAGCGTCGAATAGCGGTAGACGGCCAAAAAGCTGGGGGCCTTGGCGCCCTTGCCGAGCGGACCTTCGAACATGAGCTCGGTGCCGAGCAGGCCG
>CAIJMB010000082.1 GCA_903821715.1 uncultured Flavobacteriales bacterium | reverse complement strand
CCGCTTGGCGCGCCAGCACGACAGTGTGGTGGAACTTGACGTGGACGCGATGGAGGCCAACTTGCGCCACTACCGCGCGATGCTTCCCCAGGAAACCAGAATTATGGCCATGCTCAAGGCGAATGCGTACGGGCTTGGGGCGGTTCCGGTGGCTCGAGCTCTGGAGCGCCACCGCCTGGACTACCTCGGCGTGGCCTACCCTGAAGAGGGCCGTGAACTGCGCGAGGCGGGGATACGTACCCCCATCATGGTGCTCAACCCGGGGGAACCCTCGTTTGACCTGATGCTGCGCTACCGCCTTGAACCTGAAATCTTTAGTTGGGAACGCATGCGGGCCTTTGGCGATGCCTATGCGCGCCACCCCGACGCGTTGGGTGAGGTGCTCGTGCACATCAAGGTGGACACGGGAATGCACCGTTTAGGATTTGAACCGAACGAAGGCCGCGCGGTGGCTGACGCCGTCCGCGCGCTCCCCGGCGTTCGCGTCGCTTCGGTGCTGAGCCACTTCGCCGCGGCTGAAGATGCGGCCAAGGATGCGTTCTCACGCCAGCAGTGGGCTGAATTCACGCGCTTTGCCGACGCGCTCGAGGCCGGACTCGGTATGACGGTTTGGCGCCACATGGCCAATACGGCTGCGGTGGCACGCCATCCGTGGGCTGCAGGTGACATGGTTCGGCTCGGAATCGGCTTGATGGGGGCCTCACTGGACCCGGCGGACGCTTCGGCGCTGCAGCCCGTGGTGCACGTCACGACGACGGTGAGCCAGATACGCCATGTTCCGGCGGGCGAAGGAGTGTCCTATGGGTCAACAGATGCGTCGGACCGCGACCGAGTGATTGCGACGCTACCGATTGGGTATGCCGACGGAATTCCGCGCGCCCTGAGCAACGGACGCGGCCAAGCGTTTGCCCATGGAAAGTACATGCCCATCGTGGGCCGCGTGTGCATGGACATGCTCATGGTCGACGCCACCGGGGTGTCGCTCAAGGTGGGCGACCGCGTAGAGCTTATGGGCCGTCATGTGCGCCTTGAAGACGTGGCTTCAGCCTGCGGAACCATTAGCTATGAGGTACTTACCGGGCTGTCTCCGCGCCTTCCGCGCTTGGCGGCAAACGGACTTTAGGCTACCTTTCGGTCGGTGGAGCGTCAAATTATCTCCTATTTTGTTCGGGCGGCAGCCATTTTGATGCCGTGGTGGGACCTCGGGACGGGCGTGGCGCTCGCCGCAGCGGCGGTGCTGTCATTGGTCGCATCACGCGGCCGATGGAAGCCCCTGCCGGTTGATGTCGCTCTGTGGTCCGGCTTTGCCGCGTTGGCCGCGAGTGCGCTGTGGACGTCGGCTCCGTCACTTGAAACGATGCTGCGGTGGATGCCGATGCTGTGGGTTCCACTCGCGCTGCGCCGCCAGCATCGGGCATGGAACGAGGGTTTGATCGCGGGCGGAATCGTGCTATCGTTTGGCCTCTTGGGCCACGGTGCCTACCTCGCCTTCGCTGCGCAAAGCCTCGAACCGCTGTTTTACCGAGACTTTGCGGAGTTTGCGCACCAGCACAGCTACCTCACGCTGTATTTAGGCCTTGCAGGGGCATCGGTGGCTACGGACTTGAGGTTTCGCGGCGCCATTCGCCCACTACTTTTGGGTGTGTTTGCCCTGGTCGCGGTCCTCGCCGGAAGCCGCATGGCGCTTGCCGCCGTCGTCCTCGGCGGATTGTGGTGGTTTTCGGGTCGGACCGCTCCACGGCGGTGGATGCCCTGGGCCCTGGGCCTTGGTATGGCGCTTATTCTTGCGGTCGCACTTGTTCCGTCAGAGCGAAGCCTTGGCAAGCTCACTAAGGCCGACCCCTACTGGGCCACTGGATCAGTGGATACTCGTGTCGTGCAGGCGAAGGCGGCCTGGCAGGTCATACAGGGTGACATGTGGCGTGGTGTAGGCGTGGACCAGGTACAGCCTGAGCTTATGAAGGTCTACTCAGACTGGAACTACCGCTTTGGACTCAAGCGCCAACTCAACGTGCACAATCAAGTGCTGCAGCTTTGGGCCGGCATTGGTCTCTTCGGAATCGCCATTTGGGCCCTGGGTATGTTCTACTGCGGTCTGCGGTCCAATTGGACTCGGGGCGGTCAAGCATTGGCGCTGACCCTTGTACTCATTCTGCTCACGGAATCTATGCTTGAACGAGCTATGGGCGTCGTACTTGTCGCTACGGCGATCTACCACAGCTTGCCGCGTCGGTTGGACGGAACCTGGCGCTAGCCTACCACGTGCTGCGGTCGAGTAGGATCCGCAAGGTTGCGCGCAAGCCAGAGAGTGTTGGTTCGGCCTCACCTGTGTATATCAGCCCGATGAGTTTGGGGTTTTGGGCGGCGAGCCATTCGTCCGGAAGCGTACCGCGCTCCATTCGCCAGGCTTCGCGGAGTAAACGTTTCACACGGTTGCGCACCACAGCGTGCTTGAATTGCTTTTTTGGGGCCGCCACAAGTACTTGAACGCCCCGCACGAGGGGTTCAGGTGCAGGACGCCACACGAGGCGCAATCCAGATTCCGACACGCTGCGCGAGGTGCGGCTAAATAAAAGACCTATAGAGGTTCGCGACTTCAAGCGCTCCTCGAGGGGGAAGCGCAGGTCGGCCATTACTTACCCTTATTGACTTCGTCGACGTAGGCTTCGAGCGCCTGCGCCATCGACGCGAATTTGGGCGAAGGCACGGGCACATCAATGATGAGGTTGTGTTCCTTGGCAGCTTGGTGCGTAGTGCTTCCGAAGGCGGCAATCCGCGTGGTGTCCTGAACAAAGTCCGGAAAGTTTTTGAACAATGACTTGATGCCTTCGGGGCTGAAAAATACAAGCATGTCGTACTTCACATCGCTTAGGTCGCTCAAGTTGGCCGCGAGTGTTTGGTACATCACGGCGCGGGTCCATTTGATGTTGGCGGCAGCCAAGGCCGCGGGAACATCAGGGTTAAGGACGTCCGAGGTCGGCATCAAAAAGTGCTCGCCACGCTGTTTTTTAAGCGTAGGAACGAGGTCAGCTATATTTGATTTTGCTGGATAAATTTTGCGCTTTCGGTACGGGACAAACTTTTGGAGGTAGAATGCCACAGCTTCAGAGGTACAGAAGTACTTCCAGTCCGGGTTAATGGCAACTCGCATCTCTTCACACATGCGAAAGAAATGGTCAATCGCGTTCCGGCTTGAGAAAATGAAGGACTTGAATTCACCAAGTGCAATCTTGTCTTTGCGAAACTCTGCAGCATTCACACCTACGACCTCAATAAAGGGTCGAAAGTCTATTTTGAGCTTGTGCTTTTCAGCAAGTACGAGGTACGGGCTATTTCCCGCTTGGGACTCCGGTTGGGAGACCAAGATGCTCTTTACTTTGCGTTTGCGCTCAGGTAATTGTGAATCCATAACCACGGTATCGCTTCCAGCGTGCAAAGGTAGGCAATTCTGAAGTACAAAGGCCCGGGTCCGCGGTTTATATAAATGATTGCGGCGCGCAACACGGAGGTAACATAGAGCACGCCAAATGCTGATACTAAGATTATTAGGCTGAGTTGGGGCTGAGGGCCACTACCCGTAAGGCGCCACCAGGCATAGGGGACTACCAGTAGAACTAAGAAGGGCATAAGCATACTCCGAAACTGATGGTATGCTTGGTGAATGCGCACCGAGTTCCATATGCTTCCGGCGATGGCGTGTAGGATCCATGGGGCGAGCAGTACGAGTCCCGAATACGCGGGTTGAAGTCCTGCTCCGGCGTAGAGAATTCCGACCGCAGCGAGCGACGTGCCGATACTCACCCATGGACCGAGTGCCGCGGGTAAACCGTCGGACCATAGCTGAATACCCAACCGACTCAGCCGGCGACGTCCTTGCGCATTGGGAGACCAAAGCACGGCAAAAAGCGCGAGGCCAGCTACGGCGATGGCATACCACCACCACGGAAGAAATTCAATGGGTTCACCGTGCACAGTGCGAAGGTAGTTCGGTCAGGGGTGGCAAAAAAAAGCCCGGCCTTTGGGCCGGGCTCGCTCTCGATTCTCGATAATTATTTTGCGAGTACCGTCACAGTATTCGCTGATACTTCGACCACGCCACCTTCAATTTCAACGTATTCGGTGCCTTTGGCTCCGTCAATTTTCACGCGACCTGCGGCCAATG
>CAIJMB010000081.1 GCA_903821715.1 uncultured Flavobacteriales bacterium | reverse complement strand
TCAATCCAGCTTGAAGATTTTGGGCATTGATGACGGACCAAAAGGCGTCCCCAGAGGCCTGAAGACTCCATTTTTTGCCCCATCGCGCCATGGTGTTG
Source organism: uncultured Flavobacteriales bacterium (assembly GCA_903821715.1). Lineage (GTDB taxonomy): Bacteria > Bacteroidota > Bacteroidia > Flavobacteriales > Schleiferiaceae > TMED14. The sequence continues at coordinate 22,363 of CAIJMB010000081.1, read as the reverse complement.
GCACTCAATCCATAGCGATCACGGGTGTCGTAGTTCGCCCAGGTAACCGTGACAAGCCCGCTCCCGTCTACCTGTAGGAACCTAGAAAACATGTTCGTCGTATGCTGCACGTACCCGTTAAGCGTCGCAGAACCCCATTTGGCGTACTTCGCAGCACTTAACTCAAATGCGTGCGTGTACTCAGGCATGAGCAGTGGATTTCCTTTCCGAAACGACTGCGGATTCGAGTAGTCTACGATGGGGTTGAGCTGCTCCTCGCCAGGACGATTGACCCGCATGGCATAACTCGCTTGAAAATCAGTGCCTTTTTTGGGAGAGTAGGTCACAAATGCACTAGGAAAGTAGCCTGGGTAGGTGAAGTCCAATTGACTTCCCGTTTTGAGAATAAAACTGAGGTTGGCAACCTCATAGCGCATTCCAAGTTGCGCCTTCCATTTGGGGTTGAAGACGTAACCATAGGTCGCGTACGCCGCATGAACCCATTGCCACTGGTCGACAGACTGCGTGCGCAACGTGTCCTCGATAAATGAGCTGCTGAACGGCGAAACGAGGTACATCGCATCTCGGCGGCTATCTCGGGCAAAATAGGTGCTTCGGCCTCCCAAACTGAGCTTGCTCTTGCTGTTCAGCACTTGTTCTGCATCGGTCTGAATGTTGAAATTTTGCGTCGTCTCATTGGTTTCGAACCGCTGCAGGTACACGCCGTCGTAGGTCAGCAACGTCGGATATCCGGTATCGGCCGTGAACTGATTGTTGTTCCATTCTTCGCGACTTCGGTCCGAATAGTTTACATCCACAGTCCACTTTTCTCCCTCGGTTTTGAACTTGCGCTCAAGGCGCAAGGCGAGATCACCATTGGCGGAACCGCGGTCACTAGTGGCTCGCTGAACTGCAGTTAACTTGGTGTTCACCGAGGCATTTTCATACGAGGTACTGTCCGATTCGTTCCGTTGGTCTTGGTTGAGGCCCACAGAGAGGTTTGCGGTCCAAACTTTGGACAACGGCAGGTCTATTCCGAGTCGGCCATTTAATCCACCGCCAAGATTGGTGCCGTACGACCAGTGACGCTGAGTGTAGGTTGTATCTGGGAATCCAAAAAAACGTTCTACGGTTCCGCCCGAAAAACTCTCACGGTTGTCCCATGCAAGGTTGGAGAATACCCGAAGCTTGCCCACTGGAACCGAAATACTTGCCGAGGCATTGTACTTGTCGTTCGTTCCAATACCCGCCACTACATTGCCATTGAGGGGAAGTTCGCGGTTCTTTTTGGTGACAATGTTGATGACGCCACCCGAACCTTGGGCGTCAAACTGCGCGCCCGGGTTGGTGATGACTTCGACGCGCTGCACGCTTCCGGCAGGAAGGCGGTCAAAGGCGTTGGTTCCACTAAACCCGAGCAGCGACGCGGGTCGGCCGTCGATCAAAATGGTGACGTTTTCGTCGCCGCGTAGCTGCACGTTGCCGTCCATGTCGAGCGACACGTTGGGCACTTGACGCAAGATGTCGGTGCCCGTACCGCCCTGGACGTTGAGGTCCTGAGCTACGTCATAGACCTTGCGGTCCATGCCCAAAAGGGCACGCGCAGCTTGGCCTTCGACCTTGGCTTCTTCGAGTTCGGTAGTGCTCGCAATTACCTTTAAAATACCCAGTTTGATTGGGGTTCCCTTGGCCTCAATCGGGCGCATCACGGGCTGGTATCCAAGCGGACGCGCCACAAGTCGGTAGCTTCCGTTGGGCACGTTGAGCTGGAAGTTGCCCTGAGCGTCGGTCACTGTTTGGCTGACGGGTCCGTTGGCACCCATCACACGCACTGCGGCGTTCGGAATCGGTTCTTCACCATCGACCACCTGGCCCAAAATAAGGGTTTGTGCGAGCAGGGGCATCGCCGCGAGGGCAACCCAAAGGGCGAGGATTCGAAGGAACATATTCATCAGACGGTGGCTTGGGTCAAAGGTTTAGTGGGGTGTGGTGTGGGTCGCGGAACCTGCGGTCACCCGCAGCAGCTATGGCGCCGTTTACCGCAAAATTCCGGCTGAAATCAAGTATTCGGCAATTTGTACGGCGTTCGTTGCGGCCCCCTTTCGAAGGTTGTCGGCCACAATCCACAGGTGAATCGAGCGGTCGCAGACCACGTCTTCGCGGATTCGGCCCACAAAAACTTCGTCGCGGCCCTCGGCAAAGCGGGGCATGGGGTATTCTTTCGCGGCGGGGTCGTCCTGAACCACCACACCGGGCATCGCAGCCAAGAGCTGGCGCACCGTGTCGAGCGAAGGGCGTGCGTCGCGAAAGGTTACGAGCACGGACTCGGAGTGTCCGCCCTGAACCGGTACCCGAACCGCCGTCGCACTCACCCCGACCGAATCGTCGCCGAGGATTTTTTTGGTCTCGTGGTGCAGCTTCATCTCTTCTTTCGTGTACCCGTTTTCGAGGAACACGTCGCAGTGCGGAATGCAGTTCTTGTCAATCGGGTAGGCGTAGGCCATCGGACCGTCGAAGTTGCCCGCGCGTTCGTTCGCGAGTTGGTCCACGGCGGCTTTACCGGTCCCAGTCACGCTTTGGTAGGTGCTGACGCGCACGGTACGAATCGGATGCACGTCGTGCAGCGGCTTGAGGGCCATCACGAGCTGAATCGTCGAGCAGTTGGGGTTGGCAATGATCTTGGCGTCGGCCGTCAGAGCATCGGCATTGATTTCGGGCACTACGAGCGGAATTCCTGGCTCCATGCGCCACGCAGAACTGTTGTCGACCACAAAGCAGCCCACCGCAGCGAACTTGGGCGCCCACTCGAGCGAGGTGCTTCCGCCCGCCGAAAAGATGGCGAGGTCGGGCTTCAGCTCCACGGCCTCAGCAAGGGTGCGCACGACGTAGTCAGCCCCATTCCAGTGTAAAATGCTTCCCGCGGATTTCTCGGAGGCCACCGGAATAAATTCCGTGACCGGAAACCCTCGTTCCACAAGGACTTTTCGCATGACTTCGCCGACCATTCCGGTGGCACCAACTAGAGCTAAACGCATAGCGCGGCAGGGGGATTTAGGTTTGACGCAAAAGTACGGATGATGAACAGGTTAATTGCGTTGAGCCTTGGGCTGCTTGCCCAGGGCCTTTGGGCCCAGTGGGGCCCGTGGACCGAGGGTTGGTCGGCCGGCTTGTCGGCGTGGCAGGGAGATACCTTCGCCTTTGACGGCGGGGCGGAACTGCGTTTGGCAGCTCCCTCAGCCGGAACCTATGCGCTGTGGCGCACCGGCATGGGGACTAGGCCGGCCCAGGCCTCGGGCCGTGTGCGCCTCGACTTCAACCCCTCGTCGTCCAACTTCGCCTTTTGGGAGGTACGCGACACGGCCACGTCAGGCGGCTACCGCCTCGAATTGGGTCGCAGCAGCGACCAGTTGCGGCTCACGCGGCGTTCGGACGGACTGCTACTGGCCGCTAGTTCCTCGGGTTTGCTTGACCGTGCCGCCTCGGTGGTTGACTGGTCGTGGACGTGGGATTCTGCGGCCGGCCATCGGCTCGCGTGGGTCCTTCGCGACACCCTCGGTGTGGTGCTCGACAGCGGTTCCGCCTGGGGCAATGCCGACTCGAGTGCGGATGCCTTGGGCGAAGTGCGCTTCGGAGCTACCGTGACGGCCACGCGGACGCGCAGCGTCCGCTGGGGCCCCTTATCGTTTGCGGCGGCGGCGTTGCACGTGCGGCAGCCCCTCGCCGCCGCCCGCCCCGGTGACGTCGCGGTCACCGAATTCCTGGTCGACCCCGACCCTCGCGTCAGCTGGCAATCCGCTCCCGGAGACTTTGTCGAGCTCCTTGTCACCGCCGATTCCGCCTGCCGTGCCGTCGGCTGGACATTCACCCACGGCACGGGCCGCTGGCAGCTGCCCGACCGGGTGCTGCAGCCCGGGGAAGTACTGCTGCTCGCCGACGCCCGCGAGGACTGGCCCGATTCCGTGCAGATTTGGAACGCGCCGCTGGAGCTGACCGCCTCGGCCGCCTTTTGGTCGCTCGAAACGGCCGACAGCCAGCTCGTGGCCTGGGGCCGCACCCAGCCCGACATGCACCAGCCCACCGACAAGTCCTTGGGCGGATGGTCGCTCGAGGCGGATCCCCAACTCGCCGCGATGACCAGAGTCTGGCAATCATCTCGCAATGCCCTCGGGTCGAGCCCAGGCCGCATCGAGTTTGCCCCAGTTGGGCAGCGAAAGGGCGGAATCCTCGGACTGCTTGCCGACAGCGTCCTGCACGTCGACTGGCGCCACCCCTTGCCCTTGAGCACTCCCGCTCACTACCCCTTTGATTCGTTGGCGCTGTCTCGTTTTTCAGGCGGAATTTGGGTCGCCACCCGCCCCCATGCCGAGCGCACCGATCTGCGATGGATCGGTCATTCGGGTTCGGGGCGCTGGCCCGTAATTCCGGGCGACGGCTTTGAGCTTCCCCTAATTCCCGACTGGGTGCACGCCGACGGAACCCCCGGGGACTGCACCCTCATTGCCGCGGGTTGGCCCGCCGTTCCCGATTCGGGCGAGCTTCAGATTACCGAAATCTTGTTCAATCCCCTCCCCGGTGAAGGGCGCTTCGCAGAGCTTCGGAATCTGAGTGGCCGCGTCCTCGACCTGTCGCAGCTCTTTTGGGCTTCGGGTGATTCATTGGCGTGGCGCCGTGCCGCGGTCGCCGGCCGGTTTCTGCTGCCCGGCCAAGTGATGTTCGGGGCGGCGGACCCCCTTGCGGTGGCGCGCCGCTATCCGGCCGGCGATTCTGCGGCGGGGCCTCGGGGCGCCCCGCGCCCCGGGGCCTGGGCCCGGCCGGCGGTGCCGGGCGGGCCGGGCGCCTCATCCCACGCCCTTCCGCTGACCGACGACGGAGGCACCCTCGAACTCCGCCGAAGCGACGGACTCCGAATTGACTGGGCACGGGTTTCGCCTCACCAATTCCCCGAAAAAATCCGCGAAACCCCAGGCAAAGGCGAAGGAATGTCCCTAGAGCGCCGCGGCCCGGACCCCGACGACTGGGCCCACACCCGAACAGATTCAGCCACCCCGGGCCGCTGGCCCCAACCCGCTCCGCAACCTTCCGAGGGCCAATTCGACCTCGTCCAGCGCCAGTGGCCGCCCCAACTTGCCTGGAACCTCGACCCCGACCGCGCCTGGCTGCTCGAAACCCGTTGGACCGACCCCGACGGCCGCTGGGCTACCCCGTGGACGGCGCCGCAACCCATTGCGCCCCAGCACCAGCTCGAAGCCTCCGACCCGCCGCCCGACCGCCAAAACTGGCTTTGGGAATTCCGCTTCACCCCGTCTGAAGGCCGCCCGATTCGGCGCAGCTATCTCGTCACTGGCTTTTAGCTATTAGCTTCTAGCTATTAGCTTCTAGCTATTAGCTTCTAGCTTTTGGCAACTCAGAGCGCACGAATCGACCCTCGCCAACGAGCCAATCTCGCCAGCCTTGCCAACGAGCCAGCCTTGCCAACGAGCCAACCTCGCCAACTCGCTACATTTGCTTCATGGACGAAGCACGCCTCAAGCGCCGCGCACTCGCGCAGGCTGATTTTGACCCCAATGGACTGGCCACGGGAGAACAGATTTATGGACTTCCGTACGCAGTTGAGGACGCTGAGGTAGTGGTGGTTCCGGTGCCCTGGGAGGTGACCGTGAGCTACGCTTCGGGTACGGCCCAAGGTCCTGCCGCGATCAAGGAGGCGACCGCCCAAGTGGACCTGTGGGATCCCTATGTGGCCGATGCGTGGAAGATGGGCTTGGCGATGGCTCCGGCTTCGAACAAGTTGACTGAGAAGTCAGAGCGCAACCGCGAACGCGCCGAGGTCTACTTGGCGGCACTCGCCGACGGAACTGCCGGAATGGCATCGAGTCAAAAACTACTTGCCCGGATCAATGAGGCCTGCGCCTGGATGGTCGAAAAGGTCCGCCACGACGTCGAGCACTACCTCGATCGCGGACAACTGGTGGCCCTTTTGGGCGGAGACCACAGCACGCCCCTGGGCTACATTCAGGCCCTTGCCGACCGCCATCCCGGAATGGGAATCCTGCAGATCGACGCCCACATGGACTTTCGGGTGGCCTACGAGGGCTTCACCTACAGCCACGCATCCATCATGTACAACGCCATGAAGCACGAGGGCGTTGCAAAAATTGTTCAGGTCGGAATCCGCGACTACTGCGCCGAAGAAGTGGCAGTGGCCGCCGAGCTGGGCAACCGCTGCGCGGTATTCTACGACCGCGACCTCAAGCAGGCGGCTTTTCACGGCCGCACGTGGGCCCAGCAGGTGGATTTGATTGTAGCGGAACTTCCGCAGCAGGTCTACCTCAGCTTCGACATTGACGGCCTCGACCCCAAACTTTGTCCGCATACCGGAACCCCGGTGGCCGGTGGCCTCGAGGTCGAGCAGGTGCTCTACTTGGTCGAGCAGGTGCTGGCTTCAGGTCGCCAGCTCGTAGGATTCGACCTCAACGAGGTGGCTCCGGGCCCCGAGGGCGACTGGGACGCCAATGTGGCTGCGCGCCTGCTCTACCGACTCGCCAACGTGCTCGGCAAGGCCAACGGGCGCTGTACCTTTGCCTCGTGAAATTCGGAGTTGTAACTTTTCCTGGGTCGAACTGCGACCAAGACATGATCCACACCCTCCGCGAGGGTCTGGGATGCGAAACCGTTAGCCTTTGGCACAAGGACCGCGACCTTCAGGGCGTCGACATGGTGGTGCTCCCCGGCGGATTCTCGTACGGTGACTACCTGCGTTCGGGCGCCATCGCCCGCTTCTCGCCCATTATGGAAGAGGTCATCAAGCACGCCCACCGCGGCGGATACGTCTTTGGCGTGTGCAACGGCTTCCAAATTTTGACCGAGGCCGGACTCGTCCCGGGCGCCCTTTTGCGCAACCACACCGGCAAGTTCATCTGCAAAAACGTGAACCTCGTACGCGGATCAGGTCTCAGCCCCATGACCGCAGGCCTCTCTGAGACCGGAGTCTACCAAATCCCCATCGCCCACGGCGAAGGCCGCTACCACGCCGACGAGGATACCCTCAAGGCCCTGAACGACAACGGGCAAGTCATGTTCCGCTACGCAGAGGCCGATGGAGCCATCACCCCCGAAGCGAACCCCAACGGTTCGGTGCAAAACATCGCCGGAGTCTGCAACAGCACGCGCAACGTCATGGGCATGATGCCCCACCCCGAGCGCGCCGCCGACGCCAACCTTTTGAACACCGACGGAGTGGCCTTGTTCGAGAGCCTCCTTCAGTACACGGTGTCGCTGTAAAAAGTAAAATCCGGTTATACCCTGATTAAAACCCGCCTCGGCGGGTTTTTTTGTGCCGCGGCTGTTCGGTTATAACCGGATTTTACTTTTTTCACCCCATCAAAAAGCCCGGAACCCACAAGGGATTCCGGGCCTTTATTCGGTTATAACCGGATTTCAAAATTCTACAAGCGCACGAGCTGCTGGGTGGCGCTGCGTCCGTTTTGCTCCACCCGCAGGGCGTACACACCTTGGGGCAGGTGGCTGAGGTCCAGAGCGAACGACGCGTCGCTGCCCTCGTAGGCACCCAGAAGGGAACCGTCCAGGCTGCGAAGTTCGGCGGTCCAAGGGGATCCGCCGGCCGAAGTCCACGTCACCTCGAAGCGGCCCGCGCTCGGGTTGGGCTGAACTTGGATTCCGCGCAAACGGAACTCGTTGGTGCTCATCACGATCGACGGTCCGCTGGTGGCCGTACAGCTGTTGCCCACGCGCAGGCGGACGTAGTAGGTTCCGATGGTCGGCGCAATGAAGCTCGAGCCCGTGGCCCCGGCGATGGGGTTTTGGTTAGCGTCAAGCCACTGTACCGTCCAGCGCGGGTTGAGCGCCGTTTGGGGGCAGTACAGTGAATCTCCGTTCCAGTCGTGGATCGTGGGTACGGGCGGAGCCGCCACCACATGGAAGCTGTCGACGCGCTCCACAAGGCAGAGTCCGTTGCTGTAGCGGTAGGTCAGGCCGTAGCTACCCACGCCCAAGTTGGCGGGGTTGATGCTGGTGGTGGTGCTGCCGTTGATCAGGTAGGTGCCGCCCGAAGGATAGCCTCCGCCAGGGTTCACCGCGGGGTCGCTCACGCAGAGCACGTCGGTGTTGAAGTTCAAGAACACGTTCGGAGACGGAGCGAGCTGGATACTCGCCGTAGACGTGCCCGTGCAGCCCGCCGAGTTGGTGAAGGCATAGGTCACTTCATAGGTTCCGGGGCCGAGGCCCGTGGGGTCAAAGGTGCTGCCGACCACGCCGGGCCCGCTCCACACGCCGCCAGCAGGAGTTCCTACGAGGGCGATCGGAGCCGCTCCCACACATTCAGCCGCGTAGCTGCCCGCGTTCGCAACCGGAAGCGGAAGCACCGTCACCGTAATGCCCGTCGAAGTCACTTTGGCCACACTGGGGCACTCTTCACTGCTGTAGAGTTCGCAGCGCACGACGTCGCCGTTCTGCAAGGTGCTCACGGTAAAGCTTGGGCTGTTAAATCCGCGCGGAACCCCATTGACCGTCCACTGGTAGCGCGGGGTGGCGCCTCCGTTGACCGCCGTTGCCACAAAAGTGGCGGGGCTGTTGGCGCAGACGTTGCCGCTTTGGTTGGCGATGGTTACGGTCGGAACCACCGCGGCCGCGATACTTAAAGTTTTACTGATGCTGGAGCTTCCGGCCGCGGTGGTGACCACCAAGGTTGCGGTTTTGGATCCCGGGGTGGCGTAGGTAACCGTGGGGTTGGCCAAAGAGCTCACCGAAGGAACTCCTCCGGGGAATGTCCACGCGTAGGAGGCTCCGAGGGCACCCGGGCCAGCGAAGCTGCCCGGTGCCGGCAAGCCCGCCGCATAGAACTTAACCGGTTTGGCGACGCATGCGCTGTCGGTGGCGACGAAGTCGGCGACGGGCGCGGGGGCGGCCGCCGGGATCACCCTGAAGCGGTCGAGGTACAGGTGGTTGCCGCCCGCGTGGCGCGCTTCAAACTTGAAGCGCGCGGCGCCAGCCAGCGTCCCGAGGGACACACTGTCGCGCCGCCAGTCGGCGGCGACTGAAGGAACAAACGCGCTGGCTTGCGCCGGCCCAGTCGCCCAATTCTGGGTTCCGGACTCAAACCGCGTGGCCAAAAGCTGCCATGTAGACGTTCCGCAGAGCTGCACGTACACGCGCAGCGTGTCACTCGCGCCCGTGGTGCTCGTGCGGCGGTAGGCAGCATCAAACTTCAGTGTAGCACCACTGGTCACTTGATAGACTGGCGACACCAGGGCGTCGCCGCGGCCTGCGGCCGTGGCTCCCAAACTAAAGTGCGGCATGCGCATAGAGGCACCGTCGCCATCGCTCCCTGCGGTCGCGAAGGCTTCCCACGTCGCGTCGCGGTGGGGGTTTTCGATCGACCAGCGACCTGCGATGGACTGGTTAAAACCGTCTCCGGCGGGGATCGGGAATCCGCCCACAGCCACGGCTTGAACGGCCACGGCGGTGTCGCGTCCGTAGGCATTTTGGGCTATGAGCTGCACGGTGTAGAGACCGGCCCCCGTAACCACGAGACTCGGGTTGGCGGTGCTGGCGCCGACCAACGTGGCTCCGGTCGAGGGAATCACGGACCACGACCATGACGTCACGAGGCCTGATGAGGCGTCGGCCAATTGAATGGTGTCGCCGACCGCGCAAAGTGAAGCAGGCGAAACCGCAATGCCCGCCGTCGGACGCTGCAAGAGGTCGCTCGCAAACGGAGATTGCCACACGCCGCGACCGTAGGTTCCGATACGAACAATGCGTGGCTGAGACAAAATCTCGATGTCGTTTACAATTACGTTCGGTAGGCCCGCATTGAACGGAACCCAGTCGCCCAAGAGGTTGTCGCGCACAAACATTCCGAGGTCGGTGCCCACGTAGCGCAGGTTGTTGCTGCCCGGCTCAAAGGCCACGGCGTTGGCCGGAATGTTGGGTAGCGATCCGCTGATGTTGCTGTACGAAACCCCACCGTTGTAGGATTCGAAGACCTTTTGGCCCGCCACGTAGCCGCTGCGGCTCACGATGATGTGAAGGGGGTCGAGCGGATCCACCGCGATGCCCGTAATTACGTGGCTGCCCGCGCCGCCGCTGTGCTGCGACCACGTAGCACCGCCGTCCATCGACCTGAATAGGTACTGGTTAATGCCCGCATACACTACGCTTGGATTGCTGGGCGACTCGGCAAGCACGTCAATGTTGTCGGTTCCGAGCAAGTTCGACGAACTTGTGGCCGCGAAACTTACCCCGGCGTTGGTCGACTTCCAAACTTTAGTGAATCCCGCGTAGAGTACATTTCCATTGTGACGGCTCACCAAAAACGGGGTTACCCAGTTTCCGCCGCCCGCCGGAGGCAAATTGAACGGAGCATTGAAGCTGCTGCCGCCGTTGTTTGATTTTTCGAAGTCCCCGTAGTAGATTGAAGCGTACATCACTAACTCGTTCGCCGGGTCCATTCCGCAGTCCATCCCGTCTCCGCCGCGTACGCGCGACCAGGTGGTCTTTTTGAGGTGGGTTCCGTTGTCCTGGGCGCCGGCCATCGTCCAGGTGGGATTTGCTGGGGTAGTAGCAATCTTGTAGTACTGGGTTACTGCCAGTCCGTTGTTCTTGGACTGCCAACTGTTGGCCAAGCCACCGTTGGGTGACGTGTACATTCCGCCATCGTTGCCTGCCCAAATCTCATTGGTTCCAGGGCGGAACGCGAACCAGTGCTGGTCCGCGTGCACAAAACTGGCTCCGCCACCGCCGTACCAGTGGCCACTCAGGGCAAAGTTGGCCCCACCGTTGTTTGAACGCCATACATTGACGCCACCGATCAGCAATTCGTCTTTGTTGAGCGGCGAAACAGCGATCGCCAAATCGTACCAGGCTTGGCCGCCCGCGCCGCTTCCCGTAGTTGACCAATCCAAAAGGTTCGGAGACGAACCGTGCATTTGCGACCATGTCACACCCTTGTTTGTGGAGCGGTACACGCCGTACAGTCCATTGTTGTTGGCTCCAAAGAGCGCATACACGTAGTTGGTATCAGCCGCTGTGGTCGCGACCTCGCAACGCGCTGGGCCGTTCGCAGGAAGTCCCGCAGCGCCCGTTACCATGGTCCAGGTCTGACCAAAGTTTCGCGAAAACCAGACTTTACCGTTGCTTTCTGTCCCGGCGTACAGCAAGTGCGGTGCCCCCGGAGTCGACGCGAGCGATTGGAAGCTGCCGCCCTGAGTGATCGTCCAGGTTGCACCACCGTCCGTAGTTCGGTAGATTCCGGACCGCGAACTCACCACCAAGTGCTGTGTTTGGGTCGGGTGAATCACGATGCCCGTCAAGCGCGCATAATTGGTGAGTTGAAGCGTCAGTCCTGTAGGGTTCCAGGTCTCGCCGCCATCTGTGGATTTCAGGACTCCAATACTGTAGGTGTCCCCTGCGTCGCGATCGCCGGTCGCGATGTACATCGTGTCGGGGTGCATGGGATCGATGGCGATTCCACTCACGCCCAAATTTGGTAAGAGGTCGGTGTTGGTGCTCCACGTGGTACCGTTGTCGGTGGACTTCCACAATCCACCGGCCGGGGCACCTGCAAAAATGGTGTTCGGTGCCGTTGGGTGAAAGACAAGTACGTTGATTCGACCGATTCCTTCAATGGGATTGCCATTGAACGGACCCTCAGGCGTCCATTGGCCAAGGCCACTCGCGCCAGTGCTCGTGCTTCCCCAGGTCTGTTGCATCTGCTGCATACCTTCAAATAGTGCTGTAGGACTCGGACGCTGCCCCGTGGGGTACACCCGCGGATCCATAAATGCTTCCCAGCGCTTGAACTGCTTCCAGCCCTTTCCTTTCTCGCTGGCCTTACCCTCAAATGCGGAATCAAATTCTTTGACCACATCGTACACATTGGCATTCTGGTCGTTCCACATCTGCAACCACGTGGGTTGCTGGGCCAGCACCGCGGTCGAAACCGCCATCAATAAAGCAGAAATTTTTAAACGCATTCGGTAAAAATACGGAACCTGCACTGGGGAATTGTTGAAGACTTGATTCTTTACACCTGGAGTGCAGGGTGCGTTCAGAGCTAAGAACAACTGTTCGCCGAGTAGCTCAAATAGCGCCAAGTTTCTACAAATGCACGCACACTTCGACGAAGCCGAGCTATACCCGGCTTTGCGCAATTTGTGCGACAGTTATGACGCGTGAATTAAGTGCGTAGGGTAGGCCTTAGAAGCAGGTTGAGCTCCTCCATCTGCGCCTCGGCGATGGGCGAGGGGGCGTCAATCATGACGTCGCGGCCCGCGTTGTTCTTCGGGAAGGCGATGTAGTCGCGAATGACTTCGTCGCCGCCCATCAGGGCTACGAGGCGGTCAAAACCGAAGGCGATTCCGCCGTGGGGAGGCGCGCCGTACTCGAATGCGTTCATCAAAAATCCGAACTGGGCCTGCGCCTCTTCGGGGCTGAATCCAAGCAGCTCAAACATGCGGGCCTGCAGGGCGCGGTCGTGGATGCGGATCGATCCGCCGCCGATTTCGTTGCCGTTCAGCACGATGTCGTAGGCGTTGGCGCGCACGGCTCCGGGGTCAGTGTCGAGCAGCGGAATGTCTTCGGGCTTCGGACTCGTGAACGGGTGGTGCATGGCGAACCAGCGGCCCGACTCTTCGTCCCACTCGAGCAGCGGGAAGTCCACGACCCACAGCGGAGCAAACTCAAAAGGCTTGCGCAGCCCGAGCTCCTGGCCCAGGTGCAGGCGCAGCTCGCTGAGGGCCTTGCGGGTTTTGTTCGCTCCGCCGGCGAGCACGAGTACGAGGTCTCCGGGCTCGGCGCCCAAGGCGTCTGCCCAGCCGCGCAGGGCCGTCTCGTCAAAAAACTTGTTGACCGATGAGGTGGGAACCCCATTCTCGTCGACGCGCATCCAAATCAGGCCGCTCATGCCGAGCTGCGGGCGCTTCACATAGTCGGTCAGGGCGTCGAGCTGCTTGCGGGTGTAGGATCCGCAGCCCTTGGCGTTGATTCCCACCACGAGCTCGGCCTGGTCAAAGACGGGGAATCCCTGGCCCTTGACGCGGTCGGTGAGCTCGACGAACTCCATGCCGAATCGAATGTCGGGCTTGTCGTTGCCGTAGCGGCGCATCGCCTCGGCGTAGGTCATTCGCGGAACCTCGTTCAGCTCCACTCCGTGCACCTCGCGGAGCACGTGGCGCACCAGGCCCTCAAAGGTGTTGAGGATGTCTTCTTGCTCGACAAAAGCCATTTCGCAGTCGATCTGCGTGAATTCCGGCTGGCGGTCGGCGCGCAGGTCTTCGTCGCGGAAGCAGCGCACCACCTGGTAGTAGCGGTCCATTCCGGCCACCATCAGCAGCTGCTTGAACGTTTGCGGGGACTGCGGAAGCGCGTAAAACTGGTTTTGGTTGAGGCGTGAAGGCACGACGAAGTCGCGGGCGCCTTCGGGCGTCGACTTGATCAAAAACGGGGTCTCGACGTCGACAAATCCGAGGGTGTCGAGGTAGCTGCGCACCGAGCGGTTGATGCGGTGGCGCAAGAGTAGGTTGTTGCGCACCGGAGCCCGGCGAATGTCCAAGTAGCGGTACTTCATGCGAAGCTCTTCGCCGCCGTCGGTCTCGTCTTCGATGGTAAAGGGCGGAGTCGCCGCAGCGTTCAGCACCGTGAGCTGCTGCACCTTGATTTCGATGTCGCCAGTGGCGAGGTTGGGGTTCTTGTTTTCGCGCTCAACCACGGTTCCGACCGCCTGCACGACAAATTCGCGCTGCAGCTTGCGCGCCTCAGCGAGGCGCTCGGGGTCAACCAACTCATTGAAGCTGAGCTGGGTGATGCCGTATCGGTCGCGCAAATCGACGAACGACATTCCGCCAAAATCGCGGCGGCGCTGCACCCATCCAGAGAGGGTTACGGTTTGACCAACGTGGTCCAGGCGGAGCTCGCCGCAAGTATGGCTTCGGAACATGGCCGCAAAGGTAACGCGCCGCCCGGAGCCGGGCCGTATTTTTACGCCATGCCGCATCCTTCCGTGACCCCCGAAGACGACGTGCGCTTTATGCGCCTTGCCATTCAAGAAGCCGTCAAGGCGATTGATCAGGATGAGGTTCCGGTCGGAGCCGTCGTGGTCTGGCAAAACCGCGTGATTGCCCGCGGCCACAACCTAACCGAACGCCTGCACGACGTCACGGCCCACGCCGAAATGCAAGCCATCACGGCAGCCAGCCACGAACTCGCGGCCAAGTACCTGCCCGACTGCACGCTCTACGTCACCCTCGAACCCTGTACCATGTGCTCCGGAGCCCTGTTCTGGAGCCAAATCGGCCGCGTCGTCTATGGGGCGAGCGACGAGAAGCGCGGGTTTCGCACCATGGGCGGCCAGCTGCACCCCAAAACCCAGGTCACCACCGGAATCGAAGCCGAGCTCTGCGGCGACCTGCTCACCGAATTCTTTCGAGCCAAACGCAAAAAATGAAGCTGTACACCATCGAAACGGGCTTTTTTAAGCTCGACGGAGGCGCTATGTTCGGCGTCGTCCCCAAGTCCCTTTGGGAGCGCACCAACCTCGCCGACGACCGCAACCTCTGCACCTGGGCCATGCGCTGCCTGCTGGTCGAGGACGGCGACCGCCTGACCCTCATCGACACCGGAATCGGCGCCAAGCAAGACGAAAAGTTCTTCAGCCACTACCACCTGCACGGCGATGCGACGCTCGACCGCAGTTTGGCCGCACACGGGTTTCACCGCGACGACATCACCGACGTGTTTTTGACGCATTTGCACTTTGACCACGTGGGCGGAGCCGTGGCGCGCCACGGCGACCAACTCCGGCCGGCCTTTGCCAACGCCCGCTACTGGTCCCACGCCCGCCATTGGGACTGGGCCACCAACCCCAATCCGCGCGAAAAAGCCAGCTTCCTGCGCGAAAACATCATGCCCCTGCAGGAATCCGGCCAGCTCAACCTCATCGAGGGCGACTCCGCCCGAATCACGACCCCCCTTGGATTCGACGCCTTCGTAGTCAACGGCCACACCGATGCCCAGATGTGCCCCATCCTCGACCACGGCGGCCAAACCCTGGTGTACATGGCTGACCTTTTGCCGTCCACGGGCCATATTCCGCTGCCCTACGTGATGGGCTACGACACCCGGCCGCTGCTGACCCTCGAAGAAAAGGCTCGCATCCTCAACGAAGCCGCCGAACGCGAGTACCTGCTCTTTCTCGAGCACGATCCGCTCAACGAAGTCGCCATCCTCACGCAAACCGAAAAGGGCCCTCGCCTCGCCGAAGTCCAAAAACTCTAACTTGACGACATGAAGAAGCTCATCCTTAACGCGCTGGCCATGGCGATGCTCGGAACCGGTTCCGCCACCGCGCAAACCGCCGCGCAGCCCTCGGCACAACCCGCCGCAGCACCCTACTGGCAGCAGGCCGTCCGCTATAAAATCGACGTCGATCTCGACCACAACCAGCACCGCCTCGAGGGCAAAATGCGACTGGAATACACCAACCACAGCCCCGACGCCCTCGACGAAATCTTCATGCACCTCTACTGGAACGCCTTTCAGCCCGGAAGCATGATGAGCAACATGGCCAACATTCCGACCCAGTTCAAGGACAAGGCCATCGGAACTAGAATCCAGGACCTCAAACCCCACGAAGAGGGCGAGCAAATCGTGCGTCGCATCACCCACAACGGGCGTGACCTGGCCTTTGATGTCAACCAAACCATCCTGCACGCCCGACTCGACCAGTCCATCGCCCCCGGAGCCACCCACGTGTTCGAGCTCGAGTACACCACCCGTATTCCCATCGTCATCGAGCGCGCAGGCCGCAGCAATAAAGAGGGAATCGACTACAGCTTCACGCAGTGGTACCCCAAAATGTGCGTCTACGACCGCGACGGCTGGCACCCCGACCTCTACGTGGCCCGCGAATTCTATGGAGACTTTGGTCGCTTCGAGGTCAACGTGACCGCCGACGCCAGCTTCGTATTGGGCGGAACCGGCGTCCTTCAAAACCCCGCCGAAATCGGCCACGGGTACTCTGATACGCCGGTCAAGCACAAGAAAAAATCGCGCATCACCTGGCGTTTTGTGGCCGACAACGTGCACGACTTTGCCTGGACTGCCGACCGAGAATACCGCCACCAGCGCTTCACGCTGCCCACCGGAACCGAAATCCACTACTTCTACCAGCCCGACGAAAAGTCGCGCATGATGTACGAGAACGACCGCTTCCGCGCCGACATCGCCACCTACTTCGCCTTCATGAACGAGCACTTCGGACCCTACCGCTGGCCCCAGTTCAGCGTCATTCAGGGCGGAGAGGGCGCCATGGAGTACCCCATGTGTACGCTGATGGAGTCCCACGGCGACGACTACCTCGGAACCTTTGGCGTCGTAGCCCATGAGGGCTCCCACATGTGGTTCTACGGAATGCTGGCCACCGACGAGCAGCGCTACCACTGGATGGACGAGGGCTTCACCAGCTTCGCCGAAGACGAGGTCATGAACGTCATCTCGGGCGCCAACAAGCCGAATCCGCACGAGGGCTACCTCAGCACCTTTGCCAAGCCCGCCGCCAAAGCCGCCTGGCGCGAGCCCGCCAGCACCCCGGCCAACTACTTTGACGGCAAGTTTCCGTACCAAATGGCGGCCTACATGATGGGCTCGCTCTACCTCGTTCAGTTGCGCGGAATCGTCGGCGACGATGCCTTCTGGCGCACGATGCGCCGCTACTTCGACGAGTGGAGCTTCAAACATCCGCGTCCCGAAGACTTCGTGCGCATCGCCGAGCGCGAATCCGGCCTCGTCCTCGACTGGTACCACGACCAGTGGATCAACACCACCAAGTACCCCGACGTCGGAATCGACAGCGTATGGTCCGACAACCGCGCCCTGACCACCGTTCGCCTCGAGCGCCGCGGTTCCATGGCCATGCCCGTCGACGTCAAAGTCACCTTTGAGAGCGGAGCCTCCCTGACCTACACCATCCCGCTCGCCGCCATGCACGGCCACAAGCGCGACCCCCAGCTCGTCCTCGCCGGCCCCTGGAACTACACCCAAAAGACCTTTGACCTCGTCATCGAAGCCCCCGTCAAGGGCGTCCGCTCCATCGAAGTCGACCCCGGCCACTGGACCGCGGACGTCATCAGAGAGGACAACGTGTGGCCGCAGGCAGCTAGTAACTAGCTGCTGGCTGCTGACTGAGATTGGCTCGTTAGCCTTACAGTTACTTGTTTCTGGTTTCTTGTGTCTGATGCGCGCCGTAGGCGCGATCCAGAAACCAGTAGCAAGAAACAGCGCGGAGCGCCGCAGGCGCGAACTAGAAACCAGCAACTAGAAACAGCGCTGAGCGCCGCGCCGCAGGCGCGAAGCAGCACATTCCGTTCGGTTATAACCGGATTTTACTTTTTTTCATTCATTGTAAAATGGACAACATCCATGATACCAATGACTTAGGTTTTTCGCGTCATGCGAATCCAGAAACAGCACTTCGTGCCTGCAGGCGCGAGCCCCCCTAAAAGACCAGCTTCAACCCCAGCATCAGCTGGGTTCCGGCCATCGGGTACACAAAGTTCTCGTCGGTCCGAACTCCGTCATAGAGGTAGCCCCACGTGTACCCATTGGGTGCGTACGGACGGCCCAAGAGATTGATTGCGTCGAGTCGCCACTCCACGCCCCCGCGGTTCCAGCGAAGGGTCGCGTCCACGGTGCGGTAGGGGTCAAGCGAGCGCTCCAACGCCCCCGTGTTGTCCAAGTACTGGCGGCCCACGCTGTGCAGCATGGCGCGGGCTGATAACCCTTTGCGCTGCCACTCAACCCAGGCGTTTCCCATTGCGTCAGGTGAGAGGGCAATGGGAGTATTGGTGTACACCGCGCGCACTTCGACCTCGTCGAGGTAGTCAAACAAAACCTCTTCGAACGAAGCGATTCGGTTGCTGCTCAAGGTGGCGTTGCCGCCGAGCTTCCACGCGGCCGACGGAGACCACACAGCCGCCAACTCGAGACCGCGACGGTGGCTGCGGTCCACATTCGTGCGAATCAGGGCCCCGACGTCGTTGAGGGCGCCAGTCGGCACCAACTGGTCTTGGTACTCCATCAGGTATACGTTGGCTTCGGCCCAAAAGCGGTCGGCACGCTTCTCGATTCCGAACTCAAAGTCCGTAACGCGTTCGGGGCGCGGAGCCGTCACGTTATCGATGAAGTCCGAACGAATCGGCTCGCGGTTGGCCACAGCGACCGAGGCACGGCCGGTCCAGCCCTGAGGGCCGCGGTAGGCGACGCCAGCCTTTGGGTTGAAAAACACGTAGTTCGTGTCGAAATTATAGAACTTTTGGTCGACGTCGGTTCCGGAACCCATGTACGAAATCCCACGCAGCTGCAGGTCGGCCATGAGGTCCAAACGACCCAGCGTGTATTCGGCACGCCCGAAACTCGAAAACTCGTTTTTCAAGCTGCTTCCGTGGTAGAACTGGTGGTCGCTGGCCGAATTCGTAGCCTGCGGACCGTCCCAAGTCTGTACGCTGCCGTCGAGCCCGCCCAACGGATTGAAGCGCAACCAGGGAAGGGTTCCGAAGTGGTCGCCCGAATAGACGAGCTGGGTTCCGCCCAAACTGACGTTGAGGGCATCACCTCGGTAGCGCAAAAGGGTCGCGTGGCCAAACCCAAAGTTGTCTAGCCAACGCCGGCGAACGCCTTCAGAACCAAATATTTGCACGTCCTCGACGACCACGTTGGGCAGCGCGAGCGAGGCGAAGGTCATGTAGTCCTTGTACTGCTCAAAGTACCCGCGGCCTGTTACCGCGTACACGGTTTGCGTCAAAAACCAGCGCTTGCTCAGCATCGCCGTGAGCATGCTTTGGTAGTGGCGCTGCGTGTACTGGTCGATTTCGTTCGCGTAGCGGTAGTAGTTGTAGGTGGCGTTGCCGCTCTGCAAAAGGTTGAGCGAGTCTGCGCCCGCCACGCCGTTGCGCACGATGTAGTCGGCCACGCCGGTGGCATCTCCGCGGAACCTTGATTCCGGAATGCCCCACCAGGCCTGCTGGGTGCGCTCGCTTCCCGAGAAGGTCAGCAGGCGCCACGTTACGTTTTCGTGGCGGTACTGAGCTCCAAACAAGTAGCTCTGAAGGGCGCTGCCCGAGCGGTCTACGAACCCGTCACTGCGCATGGCGGTGAGGCGGCCGGTGGTGGACCAACGTTTTTTGGCGCCGACGAGTCCGCTGTGAAATCCGTAGCTGATGCGCGCCGAGTTGAACGCCCCAAAGTTGGCCGTGACCTGGTGGCTGGCGGTGTCGTCGGGGACGCCCACCTCAAACGACAAGGACGCGCCAAAGGCTCCGCTGCCCAAGGTCGACGTGCCCACGCCGCGCTGCACCACCAGTGAGTTGGCGTTGAGGCCGAGGTCGGGCGTGTTCACCCAGAATACGCCGTGGGATTCAGGGTCGTTCAACGCCACGTTGTTGACCGTCACGTTGATGCGCGTTTGATCCATTCCGCGAAAGCGCAAGTAGGTGTATCCGAACCCGTTGCCGGCGTCACTCGCCGCCGTAAACGACGGCATGCCCTGAAGCAAAAACGGAATATCGCGGCCCACATTCTGCTTTGCCAGGTCGGCGGGCTTCAACCGCAGCTGCGGCATCGGAACCTGAGCTCCCGGCCGGCTCGCCGTCAGCGTAATCTCATTGAGGGTCGCGGTGCGGACCGTGTCGTAGACTTCGGACGGAGTCGATTTCGTAATCCACTGGGCCGAGGCGGCGGTGCTAAAGCCAAGGGCGATAAGCAAAAAGCGGTGTGTGTTCATCGTGCACGTGTTAAACGGTTCTCGTGCACAGAAATGCCCGCACGCTGAGGGTGCGGCTTCGCGACTTCCTTGGCGGCATAACCCGCCCAGGTTCTAGGGTATTATCTCAGCCGGATTTCATCGCCGGCACCCCTGTGCTTCGCCAAAGGTAACACTTCAAACGATTCAAGTGTTCTAAGTGCGTTCAATTTTCGCGCGGAACCTTGTCCCGAAACCACCGAATATATTTTTTTATTTATCTCCAATTCAGACATGTACATTGTGAAGTGTCGCTGTCGGTCGGATTCTTTGGGGTGTTCGCGAAGCGGATCATTCGTCCAGGCCAGGTCGGGGGCGCACAGCAAGTAGACGTCCCCTTTGAGGGACATCGACTCCAGTTCTGGGTGCGGCTGACCGTACTTCTCTCGGAACCAAATGCGGTGCGTCAGCACGTCCGTGTCCTCAATCACGACTTCGGGGCAGCTTGCCGCCATCTCTTCGGCGCGTTCGGCTTGAAGTAGTGCCATCCGCAATACATCCTCGGGCCCGTAGTCGGGTCCGTGTTCCCCAAGGTATTCGCGGGCAATTTCGGGCGTCCACAGGGTGCGAAATGCGCGGGCAAGCTGCGCAGCCAATTGAGTTTTACCCGCGCTTTCGGGACCTGTAAGTACGATGCGCAGCGGTTTCCGGGCTGCCACGACGACATGATCTTGGCCCATTTGAAACGCTTCAAGCGCGTAGCGTTCGCCGCTACGTGTGCAGATGGCTTCGCGGGGCGAGAGGACATCAATTTCCTTCTTCCAGTCGAGTCCCTTGATTCCGGCCGCCTTGTACACGGCTTCTTTAGCGCCCCACACCGTCGCATGGTCAAGTTCCGCCACTTCGCGCTCTGAGGCTACCCGGGCGATCACCCGCTCGAGCTGGGCCCGCGGTGCCTCCACATCAATACCTACCGGCAGCAGCGGGTGGAACGCTGCGACCGCCCAATCCCCGCCGTGCGAAAGGCTTAGGTAGCCCCGGGGCAGCACGGGGCGCTCCCCGTCGTAGCTCAAATCGCGAATTCCGAGCGAAGTGCCTCGCAGGACCTCGGCCAGGGCGAGTCGGGCCGCCAAAAATGCGGTACGGCGGGGTCCGGGTTTGAACTCGGACCACCGCAATAGGTCCGCAGGCGAGAAAAATCCCGAAGAATCGGCCAATGTGACCTCAAAATCAGCGGCTTGACGCAGGGAGATCCGCGCAAGGACAAGGCCAAAATGACCAACTTCGGCGACTTCAGCCCCCGAGAATTCCGTATCTTTGCGCCTCCAAATAATCATTGCTATGTCTTCGACCACTGCCACGAACTACGTGCCCTACAAAGTAAAGGATATGTCCCTCGCCGATTGGGGACGCAAAGAAATTACCCTCGCCGAGGCTGAAATGCCCGGATTGATGGCCCTTCGCAAAGAGTTCGGCGCCAGCAAGCCCCTCGCTGGAGCGCGCGTGGCCGGCTGCCTCCACATGACGATTCAGACTGCGGTCCTTATCGAAACCCTCGTAGAGCTGGGTGCCGAAGTGACCTGGTCTTCGTGCAACATCTTCTCGACGCAAGACCACGCTGCTGCTGCAATTGCTGCCGCCGGAATCAGCGTCTACGCCTGGAAAGGCCAAACCGAAGAGGAGTTTGACTGGTGCATCGAGCAAACCCTGTTCTTTGGCGAAGGCAAGCAGCCCCTCAATATGATCCTCGACGACGGTGGCGACCTCACCAACATGGTGCTCGACCGCTACCCTGAGTTGGTTGCTGCCATTGGCGGAATCTCTGAGGAGACGACCACCGGCGTGCACCGCTTGTACGAGCGCATGATCAAAGGCAACCTTCCGTTGCCCGCCATCAACGTCAACGACTCGGTGACCAAGTCGAAGTTCGACAACAAGTACGGCTGTAAAGAGTCTGCAGTGGACGCGGTGCGCCGCGCCACCGACCTGATGATGGCCGGTAAAGTTGTGGTAGTTGCCGGATACGGCGACGTAGGTAAGGGTACGGCGGCTTCGTTCCGCGGAGCCGGAGCGCGCGTGATCGTGACCGAAATCGACCCCATCTGTGCCCTTCAGGCAGCCATGGACGGCTACGAGGTCAAGAAGATGGAGAACTCGGTTCCGCGCGCCAACATCGTCTGCACCGCAACCGGAAACAAGAATATCGTGACCGAGCGCCACTTCCGCATGATGAAGGACAAGACTGTCGTGTGCAACATCGGCCACTTCGACAACGAAATCGACATGGCGTGGCTCAACAAAAACTACGGCCACACCAAGTCCGAGATCAAGCCACAGGTTGACCTGTACAACATTGAGGGCAACGACATCATCGTACTGGCTGAAGGCCGCCTCGTGAACCTGGGTTGCGCCACTGGCCACCCCTCGTTTGTGATGTCGAACTCGTTCACCAACCAGGTTTTGGCCCAGATCGAGCTCTACACCAACAAGGGAAAGTACCCCAACGAAGTGTTCACGCTTCCCAAGCACCTTGACGAGAAGGTTGCCTTCTTGCACCTCGAGTCAATTGGCGTTGAGCTTGACACCTTGAGTCCCGACCAAGCTTCGTACATCGGAGTCGAGGTTAAGGGTCCG
>CAIJMB010000080.1 GCA_903821715.1 uncultured Flavobacteriales bacterium | reverse complement strand
GGATGGGCTCCTGTAACCAAGTCTTACAACGTGACTGCATACCAGAGCAACCAGTTCAAGGCTCGCTTCCGTTACGAAGACAAGGGCAACTGGGCCGGCTGGTGGGCCATGGACAACTTCCAGTTGTACGGAACTCAGTCACAAACTGGTAATGTTCGTGTAGCAATTACTACTGACCAATTTGGTTCAGAAGTGAGCTGGAAGATTGTCAACACTGTGAACAAGTTGGTATACGCAACTGGTGGTCCGTTCCCGGATGTGACTCCGTACGTTGCGGCTACTGCTACGCACATTGATACTGTTGCTCTACCGATTAACGGAACCTACGAATTCCGCATCACGGATAGCTACGGTGACGGTCTTACCGACGGAACCAATAATGGTACCTACCTGGCTCAAGTACTTTGTGCCTACGGACCGAAGTTGATCGACCAAGGTTCTGGCGCTCTGCCAAACGACCCAGGTGGTGCAGTTGCGAACATCGCATCATGGGATAGTGCCACTTTCGACATGGATTGCCGTCAGCCGGCTACCTACCATGTTTCGGTGAACATGAATCAGCAAACAGTGAGCGCCAACGGCGTGCACATTGCCGGTAACTTCCAAGGATGGAACCCATCAGCAACTCCGATGACTGACGCCAATGGCGACGGTATCTACGAGTACACGATCAGCACCTTTGTGGGTGAGAAGATTGAGTACAAGTTCATCAACGGTAACGCATGGGGTTCTGATGAGACGGTGCCTTTGGCTTGTCGCTACAACAACTCTTGGAACCGCGGTGATAGCATCTCTAGCGTAGCTGACTCTGCTGCGACGGTATGTTTCGCACTTTGCTACAACTGTGCAGCGGTAACCTTCCAGGTTGACATGAACCAAGTAACCCAGGCGTTTACGACTCCTGAAGTGAATGGCTTGTGGAACAACTGGTGTGGTAACTGTAACGCCATGACTGACGCAAACGGAGACGGCATTTGGTCTGTGACCTTGCCATTGCCTGTGGGCTCGACTCAAGAATACAAGTTCTCTGCAGACAGCTGGACTATTCAAGAGCAGAACGACCCAACTGCGCCATGTACCAACGGTAATGCGACCTACACGAACCGTGTATTCACAATTCCTGCACAAGACACTACTCTTGGTGTAGTATGTTGGGGATCTTGCTACGGCTGTACGGTTGACGTAACCTTGAAGGTGAACATGGCATGGGAAGTAGCGAACAACGCGGTGAGCGCCAACGGCGTACACGTGGCAGGCGACTTCCAAGGCTGGAACCCTTCAGGCACTCCAATGACCGACGCCAACAACGACGGAATCTATGAAGTGACTGTTTCTGTACCTGCTAATTCTAGCATCCAGTACAAGTTCATCAATGGTAACGCATGGGGTCAAGACGAGCCCGTTCCTGGAGCATGTGCTGTGACTGGAACCACGAACCGTGGAGCAACGTTTGCGTACGCAGATAGCTCTATGTCACCCGTATGTTTCGGTAAGTGTACCGACTGTATGGCGAGTATCGATGAGGCCCTCAGCAATGTAAGCCTCTTCCCGAACCCGAACCGCGGTCAGTTCCAACTTGCTCGCATGGATGCTTCAACCGACGTGGAAGTGAGCGTACTTGACCTTCAGGGCAAGGTGCTTCACGTAGCGAAGTGGAGCGCAGGTGCTGAGTCACTTGGCATCGATCTGAGCGACGTGGCGAACGGTGTGTACATGGTCCGCCTGACTTCAGAAGAAGGCAGCCGCACGATGCGCGTCAGCGTTCAGAAGTAATCGACTCCCTTCGGGGATGAGAGGCCGCTCCGCAAGGGGCGGCCTTTTTTTTGACCCTATCTTTACGGAACCCTTGAACCAAACCTTGCGCTATGAAACATTGGACGCTCGCGGCAGTTGCCGCTGCAAGCCTCGCAGCTTGCCAAACACCTGAACAACCTGTGGCATACCCTGAGACGCGCTTTGATTCCGCGGACGTGAAGTCCTATTTTGGCGTGGACGTAGCAGACCCCTACGGATGGTTGGAAGATGATCGAAGTGAAGAAACGGGCGCATGGGTAAAGGCTCAAAACGAGGTGACGCAGGACTACTTGGAGCGGATTACGTACCGCAAGGCTTTGCGCGATCGCCTCACCGAACTGTGGAACTACGAGAAGCGTGGGGCTCCGTTCGTCGAGGGGGACTTTCAGTACTTCTACCGCAACGATGGATTGCAGAGCCAGTCGGTGCTGTACCGCCAGTCCTTGCTGAACGGCGTGGCCCAGGGCGAGCCCGAGATGTTTTTGGACCCGAACACGTTCAGTGCTGACGGCACGTCGTCGCTCGGCGGGTTGTCGTTTAGTCCGGACGGTTCGCGGGCGGCCTACCAGATCTCTGAAGGCGGAAGCGACTGGCGCAGCGTGGTCGTGATTGACGCCGTGACGAAGCAGGTCATTGAGGACAGTCTCGTCGACGTCAAGTTCAGTGGCTTGGCTTGGCGCGGCAACGAGGGGTTTTACTACAGTAGCTACGATAAGCCCAAGGCGGGTTCTGCGTTGTCGGGCATGACCGACCAGCACAAGTTGTTCTTTCACAAGCTGGGCACGGAGCAGTCTGCTGACGCGTTGGTGTTTGGCGGAGCGGCGACTCCGCGCCGCTACATCGGCGCTTCGGTGACCGAGGACGGACAGTTTTTGGTGGTGACCGCGGCGGTTTCGACGACGGGCAACGAGCTGTACATCCAAGATCTCAAGAATAAAGGCAAGTTGGTGCGCGTAGTGGACGGCTTTAGCCAAGAGTACAACGTTGTGGACGCCGTAGATGGCGCCCTTTATGTGCTGACCAACCACGAGGCCCCGAACTACCGTTTGATGCGTTTAAATGGGACGCAAGTGAGCCCAAACACGTGGTCTGAAGTGATTCCCGAGGGCGCGTTCCCGATGTCGGTGTCTTCGGGCGCTGGCTACTTGTGGGTCGAGCGCATGGAGCACGCGCTGAGTTCGGTGGCGCAGTACCGCCACGATGGGACAAAGGTTCGTGACGTGAAGCTTCCCGGGGTCGGAACCGCGAGCGGTTTTGGCGGACGCCGCGGGGACGAGAAGCTGTACTTCAGCTTCACCAATGCGATTACGCCGTCGAGCATTTATGCGTTGGATCCAGCGAGCGGAGCGAGCGAGGTGTTTTTTGCTCCGAAGATTGACTTTGACCCCGCGCAGTACGTTTCAGAGCAAGTGTTTTACACGTCTAAGGATGGAACGAAGGTTCCGATGACGATTAGCTACAAGAAGGGGCTGAAGCGCAACGGGGCCAACCCGACCATTTTGTACGGCTACGGAGGCTTCAATGTGAGTTTGACGCCAAGTTTTAGCACGAGCTACGTGGTGTGGATGGAGCAGGGCGGAATCCTGGCCATTCCGAACATCCGCGGCGGGGGCGAGTACGGCGAGAAGTGGCACGTGGCGGGCACCCAGATGCAGAAGCAGAATGTGTTTGACGACTTTATCGCGGCCGCCGAATACCTTTTTGCCGAGAAGTACACCGCGTCGGACTACCTCGCGCTGAGCGGCGGTTCGAACGGCGGACTTTTGGTGGGCGCCGTGATGACCCAGCGCCCAGAACTGGCCAAGGTGGCCTTCCCGGCGGTGGGCGTGCTGGACATGCTCCGCTACCACACCTTTACGGCGGGCGCGGGCTGGGCCTACGACTACGGAACTTCTGAGGAGAGCGAAGAAATGTTCCGCTACTTGCTGGGATACAGCCCCGTGCACAACGTCAAAGAGGGCGTGTGCTACCCCGCGACGATGGTGACGACGGCGGACCATGACGACCGGGTGGTTCCGGCCCACTCATTCAAGTTTGCCGCCGAGCTGCAGGCCAAGCAGGGATGCAGCAACCCGACCCTGATTCGCATTGAGACCAATGCGGGCCACGGAGCGGGCAAGCCGACGGCGATGGTGATTGAAGAGGCCATCGACAAGTTTGGCTTTGCGTTGTGGAATATGGGCTTTACAAAGCTTCCGAATTAAGCGCTTAAGCGAATGAAACGTTTTGAAAACTACGTGCTCGGCCAGTGGGCGCCGGGTGCAGAAGCCGAATACGTCGCCCGGCATGCCGTGACGGGTGCGGAACTGGGTTCGGTTTCGAGCCTGGGCCTCAACTACGCCGAGGTGCTGGACTACGGGCGCCGTGTGGGAGGTTCCGCGCTGAGGGCAATGACGTTTCCGCAGCGGGGCCTGATGCTCAAGGCACTGGCAATGCACCTGCAGGCGCGAAAGGAGGACTACTACGCCGTGAGCTACGCGACCGGAGCCACCCGCGTGGATTCGTGGATCGACATCGAGGGCGGCATTGGTAACCTTTACACGTACGCGTCGCTGCGCCGCGAGTTTCCGGATTTGCCCTACCACGTTGACGGGGGTATGGTCAAGCTTTCAAAAGGCGGAACCTTCGGTGGCCAGCACCTGATGCT
>CAIJMB010000079.1 GCA_903821715.1 uncultured Flavobacteriales bacterium | reverse complement strand
TTCGTCGGCGGTTCCCATGCGGGCGTCCGGCTTGGACGTGCTGGTGGGCCAGTACCCGTGGTATCCCGAAAAGCGCGTGAATACGCCGCCCTTGTTCCAGAGTCCCCATGCGCCCTGCGGGTTGCGGTGCAGCGGCGAAAGCCAAATGGTGTTGAACCCGAGCGATTCGAAGTATCCCTTCTCGAGGCGCTGCTGGACGCCCTCGACGTCTCCGCCGTGGTAGTCGTTGGCGGGGAGCACGTCGGTGCGGTTCAAGGGTTTGTCGTTGAGCGGGTTGCCGTTGCTAAAGCGGTCGACTAGGGCAAAGTACATGGTCGCCGATTCCCAGTCGTCGCGGCGCAGCTGGGCCGTCGAATTCACGACGTGTCCTTCGTGCAGCGGAACCATGGCCTCTCCGCCAAAGCGGTCCGCGTTAAACGTGTACAGGTGCAGCTGGCTGCGTTCTGCACTACCTGCCTCAGACGGAATCGCCACGCGCAGACTGCCGTCTTCGGCGGACCGCACCGAAACCTGGTAGGTGTTCCAAAACGCGATCAACTCTTGGCCCTTGGGCAGGGCCTTCACGGCGACTTCGCCTTCGCGCTCGTCAAGAATCTGGATGGGGGCGCAGTTTTGGCCGGGTTCGGCGACCACGAGGACGTCGTTGGCTCCGCCCAATCCGTTGGGGACCTTGGTGGGGTTGTTGGGGTCGTTGACCTCGATTCCGCCCACTGTGAACTTGTATTCGTAGCGGCCGGGTTTGAGGTTGAGCTTGAGTCGGGCCACGTTCGCGGTATCGCGCGCCATCGGGTGGCTGCTGCGGTTCCACGCGTTAAACGTTCCAATCAGGTAGGCGGTGGCAGAACTGTCGCCGGGGTTGAGCGGCAGGCTGAATTCCACTTCCTGAACCGGAGCCTGGCGCAGCACCAAGTGGTAGGTTCCGCCGGCGGCCTCGATGCTGGCGACGCCCAGGGGCTGCTTCATGCGGCCTTCGACGCGCCAAATGGCGGAATCTTGCTGCCACTTCACCGTCAGACCCTCGGGGAAGGTCCACTCGTCCAGCTCGCTGAGCAGGTAGTCGGTCGCGTAGATCTTGGTTACGCCCTCAGTAGCGAGGTCGACGGGGCGCCATCCAAGGCCGGCGTACTCGTCGCCAAGGTCTACGGATCCGGAACCGCCACAGGCGGTGAGCACTGCGGCGGCGATGCTTAAAAGGGTGAAACGTTTCATGCGAGGGGGTAGGTTTGTTCGCTGCCTGCGGCGAGCTTCTGGGGGGTTCCGCCCACATAGAATTCCGCTGCAGACCCCTCTAAGTTACGCACGGTCAATTGGTTCTGCTCGACGCGGACCGAGAGCAAGGCTCCGCGCCAGCGCAGGTGGAAGGTGATTCCGCCCCACTGCTCGGGCAAGAACGGCTTGAAGTGCAGGTCCTCGCCAACCAAACGCATTCCGCCAAATCCGTAGACGACGGCCATCCATGCGCCGCCCATCGCCGTTACGTGCAGGCCCTGGTAGACTTCTTTGTTGTAGTCGTCGAGGTCCAATCGCGCGGTGCGGTGGTAGAGTTCGTAGGCCTTGGCGGCGTACCCGAGTCGGCAGG
>CAIJMB010000078.1 GCA_903821715.1 uncultured Flavobacteriales bacterium | reverse complement strand
TTCTGCGCCGAATCGGCGTACGCGGTGCGGTGGTCGTCCTGGCCGAGCTTGGCGGCCAAACCCGTGTACAAACGGTTGTTGAACGCGACGATTCCGTGCCGGCTGCGCCAGTTGTCGCCCATGGCCACAAAGCTCGACATGCCTTCGAGGCCCGGAAGCGCGTCCGACGGACTGTCGCCTTTTTTCGCCCGCGCCACGAGGTCCAAAAACTCCTCGGCGTCCGAGCCCCGCCATCGATAAATGCTTTGCTTGCCGTCGCCCACCACCATGGCTCCGGCGCCCTGCTCGCGGCCGGTCAGGGCGTGCTCCATCAGCGGCCAAAGGTTGGCCCACTGCATGCGTGAGGTGTCCTGGGCTTCGTCGACCAAAAAGCGGGCGTAGCGCTCACCGAGGCGTTCGTACAGGTAGCTGGTCGGCTGGTCGCGCAGTTCGCGGTGGATCAGCGGCTGAAACTTCCAAATCGGCTGGACCCTGAGGCGGTCGAGCACGTCCTCGAGGCGTCGCGCCAGCTCACTCAGCACCGAGGCGCTGCGGTCGTGCCGGCGAAGCAGGTCGAGCACCACTCCGTCAAGCGCGGTTTCGAGGGGGTCGCCGAGCAGCCCCTTCATCTGCGCCACTACCTCTTCGGCTTGGTCCCGTAGCGCGGAATCTTTTTGGGTCGCAACCTTTAAAATCGCCACCGGATCGCCCATCAGCGACTTGCGCACGTGCGCCCCCGGAACCCACAACTTCGCATCCGGCTTGCGGAGCTTTTTGAAGTAGCTCGCGTACCAGTCAGCGCGGTTAACCGACTCCGCGGGCAAGCTAGCCAGCAACTTCAGCAGCTTAGGCGCCGCCGCCCGCATCCTGGCGCGCAGGTCGGTGGCCTTTTGGCGCAGATTGGTCTGAAGCTGCCGGTGGCGGTCCAAATCCCAGCCGCGCAGGGCGGCCACGGCATCGGTCGACGCCTCTTTGCTGAGGTGCTTGGCCATCGCTTTAAGCGCTTCAAACACGTCGGCCTGCTTGTCGTCTTCGAGGTTGGCGCGCGCAAAATCAAGCACCAGTTGGGTGAGTGCGGAATCTGTTCCGAGGTCCGACATCAGCTCGTAGACCGCCAAGTCGAGCAGGTAGTCGTCGTCGAGTTCCACCTCAAACTGGCTCGGGAGGCCTAGCTCGATGGCAAACGTACGCACCAAGCGGTGGGTAAACTGGTCGAGGGTTCCGAGCGAAACCGCGCCGTAGTCGTGCAGCATTTCGCTCAGAACCGCGGCGGCCCGGCGACGAAGTTCAGCGGCATCAATGTCAAGCAGTAGTGCGATCTCTTTGGCAATGGGGTCCGCAAAGGGGTCGTCGAGTTCTACCGCCTTTTGGAGCGTGCGGAGCACGCGGTCCTTCATTTCGTGTGCGGCCTTGTTGGTGAACGTGAGGCCCAAAATGCCCCGAAAGGCGCCCGGATCGTCGGGGCGCGCGAGCGCCGCGGCTCCGTACTCGACCGCCAAACGAAATGTTTTACCCGCCCCCGCCGAAGCGCTGTAGACCGCTATGCGGGCGGATTCCGAATTCGTGCTGGCCATCGAGGTTAAAGTTAACGCGCCGGGCCAACCCTAGGCCCTATTTTTGCGTTACTACTTTACTGAATTCCGTTTTAAACGACTATAACCCCGACCCAATGTTTACGCTCCCCAACCTTCCCTACGCACACAACGCCCTTGAGCCGCACGTAGACGCTTTGACCATGGAAATTCACCACGGCAAGCACCACCAAGCCTACATCAACAACCTCAACGCGGCCGTCGAAGGAACCCCCATGGCTGGCAAGAGCCTTGAGGACCTTATGAAAAACCACAGTGACGTGCCAGCAGTGCGCAACAACGGCGGAGGTCACTACAACCACAGCATGTTTTGGACGCTGATGAGCCCCAACGGTGGAGGTCAACCCAGCGGTGACCTTGCTTCGGACATCGCAACCACCTTCGGGAGCTTCGACGCCTTCAAAGAAGCCTTCGCCAAGGCCGCCGCAACCCGCTTCGGTTCAGGCTGGGCATGGCTCTGCGTGAATGCTGCCGGAAAGCTTGAAATCTGCTCGACCGCCAACCAAGACAACCCGATGATGCCCAGCGTAGGTTGCGCCGGAACCCCCATCCTCGGCCTCGACGT
>CAIJMB010000077.1 GCA_903821715.1 uncultured Flavobacteriales bacterium | reverse complement strand
TCTAAGTCGCTGGGGAAGTAGCGGAGTTTGATTCCGCGCGAAGCCAGCAACGCTCGCGCAAATTCAGGACCCTGACGGTCGGCATAGCGGGCATAGACGCGGTTGAGGCGGTGCCAACCCAGCACGGCAAACAGCAGCCACAGCAGCGGGCGTGCCGCAGGCGGCCAGCCCAAAAAGCCGCGTACTTCGTCGATGGAAATCAGCGGCTTCGTCTTCATGCAGCTAAGTTAGTTCGGTGCCGTCAGCACCTGGGCGACTTCATGATTTCGTAACACCATGCGCAGCGGTCCCCCAGCGAGCAAGGTGGCCAGTGACTCGGCGTCGGGGCGGCGCACTGTAGTCAGCCTAAGTCCGTATTCGGCAGTGGCGCGGTAGGGGGTATTGAGGCGTTCGAGGGCGCGCGGAACCGCTACGCGGTCGTCGTTCACCGCAAACCGGGTCGACAAGGCGGTGTGCTGGGCGGCACGCACCAGCAGGCCCTCTTCGGCAAAAATGCGGTAGACCTCGCTGAGGTGGCCCTCTGACAAAAAGCTGAGGTCTCGGCTCGAAACCTCAATAAGCACCTGGTTTTCGTGGCGGATCCAGCACGGAACCTCAGGCGTCAGCGCGGCAAAGGGGCCCACTTCAGTTCCGGGGGCCTCGGGGTCGACGAAGGATCGGATGCGCAGGGTGGTTCCGCCCTGTTCAAGTGGCTGAATGGTCTTGGGATGGATGATGCTGGCGCCGTAAAAGGCCAGTTCGATGGCCTCGCGGTACGGAACCTGTTCGAGGCGAACCACCGACGGAAACACCTTGGGGTCG
This sequence comes from uncultured Flavobacteriales bacterium, assembly GCA_903821715.1. GTDB lineage: Bacteria > Bacteroidota > Bacteroidia > Flavobacteriales > Schleiferiaceae > TMED14. The sequence continues at coordinate 13,853 of CAIJMB010000077.1, read as the reverse complement.
CCGCTGAGCATGCCGGGAACGTCCTTCCAAATGCTCAAGCTACTCGCCTTGAGTACGTTGGCAAAAATTGCTGCACTGTAGTCGGAACCCTCGCGGCCCAACGTCGTGGTGGTTCCGTCGGGAGCCGCACCGATGAAGCCTTGGGTGACGGTAACCGCAGCGGGCTGGGCCAGGGCGGCCATCGTGCGGGCGGCGGTTTGATCCCAATCGACCGTGGCTCGGCGGTAGACCGCGTCAGTGGCAAGCACCTGGCGGGCGTCAAGCCATGCCGCATCTTGGCCGTCGGCCTTGAGTGCGGCGGCAAGGATGCGTGACGAAGCCAACTCACCAAGTGAAACGACCGCATCATATCGCGGGTTGTAGGCTTGAAGAGAATCCACGCGCTCGGCCGCAGCCCAAAGCGCGTCGAGCTGGGCCAGTAGCTCGGCGTCGAGCAGCCCGAGATCGCGCGCCATTTGGCCGTGAAAGGCTTTAATGCCGTCGAGCTCCGCAGTGGCGCCGGAAGTATCGCCCAACTCGCGGGCCTGGATGTAGCGTTCGAGGGCGTTGGTGGTTTTGCCCATGGCCGAAACGACGACCAGTAGCGGATGGGTTCCGTAGGCGCGCACCAGGCGCACGGCGTTGCGCAGGGCTTCGGGGTCTTTGACCGAGGCTCCGCCGAACTTAAAAATGGACCACGTACTCAAAGCAAGCGGGGGGTTCGAAAGGTGAATTGGGCGAGCGAGTCCCCGGCCAATCGGCACGGAATCCAGTCGCGGTTGAGGTCGGCCCCGAGGCCCTCGTAAAAGTCGATGGCCGGCTGGTTCCAGTCGAGAACCTCCCAGTGGAGTCGCTGGGCGCCAATGGATTGCGCCCAGGCCACGGCGACCTCGAGCAGGCGGCGACCGAGGCCGTGACCGCGGTAGGACTCGAGTACCACTAGGTCTTCAAGGTGGGCAGTAAGGCCTTTCCAGGTCGAGTAACGACGGTGGCACAGCACTAGTCCGACGGCCTCGCCGCGGGGATTCCACGCCAACCAGGCGTCAAAATGGCCTGATTCGAGGTCGGCGACCATTTGGGATTCCGTCAGGGTGACTTCGTGGGGTGCGCGTTCGAATTCCGCCAAAATGCGCACGAGTCCGAGCACCGCAGGCACGTCGGCCGCAGTGGCTTTGCGAATCATAATTTCCACGGAATGGGCCTCCACACGGCGAAAGTACAGCGATTCCGCTATCTTTACTGCAACCCTTGATAACCACGCTATGAGTGCAGCACGCGCTATTACGCTGGGCGAGTACTTGGTCGAAAACCAAGAAATGTTTCCCTACGCCAAAGGGGAGCTGACCGCCCTTCTTTCGGCCATTCGCTTGGCCGCCAAAGTCGTCAACCGCGAAATCAATAGAGCCGGAATCGCCGACATTCTCGGCGCCACCGACGACGACAACGTGCAGGGCGAGCGCCAAATGAAGCTGGACGTATACGCCAACGACGTGTTCATCAAGGCCTTGCGCCAGCGCGGCGAAGTGGCCGGCGTAGCCTCTGAAGAGCTCGAAGATTTCATCGCCTTCACCGACCCTATTCACGCCAACGCCAAGTACATCGTGGCCATGGATCCGTTGGACGGCTCGAGCAACGTCGACGTCAACGTCTCGATCGGAACCATTTTTAGCATTTACCGCCGAGTCACGCCGGTCGGAACGCCAGTGCAGCTCGAGGACTTTCTACAGCCTGGCAACGCGCAAGTTGCCGCGGGCTACGTGATCTACGGCTCGTCGACCATTTTGGTGTACACCACTGGCCACGGCGTGCACGGTTTTACGCTTGACCCTTCGCTCGGAACCTTTTTGCTCAGCCACGAGAACATTCGCATGCCCGAACGCGGCGTGATTTACTCGATCAACGAGGGCAACTACGTGCACTTCCCTGACGGAGTCAAGCGCTACATCAAGTACTGCCAAGAGCTGGATCCGGCCACTGACCGGCCCTACACGTCGCGCTACATCGGGTCACTGGTGAGCGACTTTCACCGCAACATGCTCAAGGGTGGAATCTACATCTACCCCACCGGAACCAAGAGCCCGAAGGGCAAGCTGCGCCTGCTGTACGAGTGCAATCCGCTCGCCTTTATCGCCGAGCAAGCGGGCGGACGGGCCACCGACGGATTTGAGCGGATTTTGGACCTCATGCCTGAAGAACTTCACCAAAGGGTGCCGTACTTTGCCGGCTCCACCGCGATGGTCCTCGAAGCCGAGGGATTTCTTCGCGGCTGAAGCTATTTGTGGCCGTACCGAATTCACTCCTAAGTCTTTACCGCGGCGACCGCCGCCTCAACGAGTTTCTGCGCCACTGGGCCACTGCGCCCAATGGTGAGCGAGTCGCGATTTCAGGCGCCGCGGGTTCGCTGAAGGCCCTAGTAGCGGCCTCGGCCCTGCTCGAGCTAAAGCGCAGTATGGTGATCCTGCGCAGCGACAAAGAAGAGGCAGCCTACTTTTTGAACGACCTCGAAAAACTTCTTCCCCAAGGATCGGTACTGTTCTTTCCGGATTCGTACCGCCGCCCTTATGCCGACCGCGACCAGACCGACAACTCCAACATTGGGCTTCGGGCTGAGGTGCTCGACCGCCTGCGCGGCGACCAGCCCATTATCGTGGTGTCGTACCCCGAAGCCATCGCCGAAAAAGTCATCACGCGGGGCCAGCTCGACGCCCGGAGCATGGAGGTTGCCGTGGGCGCCCGCCTCGACGTGGGATTCCTGAACGAGTACCTCTTTGAGTTGCACTTTGAGCGCGTAGATTTTGTCGAAAAGCCCGGCCAGTTCTCGGTTCGGGGCGGAATCGTCGATGTGTTCTCGTTCGCCCACCCCGAGCCGCACCGCCTAGAGTTTTTTGGTTCCGAAGTCGAAAGTATCCGCACGTTTGACGTGGTGGACCAGCTGACACTACAGCAGGTGGAACGCATGACGCTGGTACCCAACGTCGAAGACAAGTCGAGCACCGAGCGGCGCGAGTCGCTGACGTCCTATGCCGGCCCCAAGGCACTGGTGTGGGTCGAACGGCCCGAAGTGGCGCTCGAAAAGCTCGACCGAGTCTACCGCCTGGCCGAAGAGGCATTTGTTGGGCTGCACAGCGTGGTGCGCCGCCTCGAACCCCACGAGCTCTATGTGCGCGGAGCCGAGTGGGACCGCGAACTGGCGGGACGGGCCATTGCGGTGGATGGAGTTCCGAGCGATTCCGCCTCGTGGCACACCCTAGCCCAACCCGCCTTTGCCAAGAAGTTTGACCTGCTCGCCCAAACGCTGGATGGCCACCGACAGGCCGGTCGCGCGCTGTGGATTATGTGCGGCCAAGAGAGCCAGCGCGAGCGCCTCAAGGCCATTTTGCATGACTTGAATGAGGGGCTGGAGGTGAACTGGATCGACGGCGCCCTGCACCGCGGCTGGGAAGACCCCGAAGCTGGCCTGGTCGCTTACGTCGACCACGACTTGTTTGAGCGCTACCAACGCTTCACGATTCGCGACCAGCACGAGCAAGCCCAGGCGCTGACGCTTAAAGAGCTCAACGCGCTTCAAGTGGGTGACTTTGTGGCGCACATCGACCACGGAATCGGGAAGTTCGGCGGCCTTCAAAAAATCGACGTTGGCGGCGTCAAGCAAGAAGCCATCAAGCTCGTGTACCGCGACAGCGACGTGCTGTACGTCAGCATACACAGCCTGCATAAGATTTCACCCTATGCTACCAAGGAGGGCACGGAGCCTTCATTGAGCAAGCTCGGTTCGCCAGCCTGGCACAATGCCAAGAGCAAGACGAAGCGTCGCGTCAAAGAGGTGGCCTTTGATCTGATCAAGTTGTACGCGAAACGGCGCGAAGCCAAGGGCTTTGCCTACAGCCCCGACAGCTACCTGCAGCACGAGCTCGAAGCCTCATTTGCCTACGAAGACACGCCCGACCAAATGAAGGCCACGGCCGACATTAAAGCCGACATGGAGTCCTCGATCCCCATGGACCGCCTGATATGCGGCGACGTGGGCTTTGGCAAGACTGAAATCGCGGTGCGGGCCGCCTTCAAGGCCGTGGCCGACAGCAAGCAAGTGGCGGTGCTGGTTCCGACGACGCTGCTGGCGTTTCAGCACTTCCGCACGTTCACGAAGCGTTTGGACGGGCTGCCCGCGCGCGTGGACTACCTCAATCGGTCGCGCACGGCCAAAGAGACTAAGGCGGTACTGAAGGATCTCGAGGACGGCAAAATTGACATTTTGATCGGAACCCACCGAATCCTCGGCAAGGACCTCAAATTCAAAAACCTTGGGCTGATGATTGTCGACGAAGAACAAAAATTCGGAGTCAACGCCAAAGACAAGCTTAAAACGTTTAAGGCGAATATTGACACGCTGACGCTTTCGGCCACGCCGATTCCGCGCACCCTGCAGTTTTCGCTAATGTCAGCGCGCGACCTGAGCGTGATGACCACTCCGCCCCCCAACCGCCAGCCCGTAGACACCTACCTTATCGGATTCAACGAAGAACGCATTCGGGACGCCATCAGCTATGAAATAAGCCGAGGTGGCCAAGTCTACATTATCAACAACCGCATCCAAAACCTGACTGAGGTCGCGGGAATGCTGCAGCGACTAGTTCCGGACGCCCGAATAGCCACGGGCCATGGCCAAATGGATGGCCACGAAATGGAAGAGCTAATTGTGGGATTCATGGAACAGCGCTTCGACGTCTTGGTGAGCACCACCATCGTCGAAAACGGCTTGGACGTGCCCAACGCCAACACCATCGTCATTCTCGATGCGCACATGTTTGGTCTCAGCGACCTGCACCAAATGCGAGGCCGGGTGGGCCGCAGCAACCGCAAGGCGTTTTGCTACCTCGTGTCGCCCCCCTTGGGCGGACTGCCCGAAGAAGCGCGCAAGCGTTTGCAAGCGCTTGAACAGTTTAGCGACCTGGGATCCGGATTCAAAATTGCCCTACGCGACCTCGAAATCCGCGGCGCCGGCGATCTCTTGGGCGCGGAACAATCCGGATTCATCAACGACCTGGGCTTTGAAACCTACCAAAAGCTACTCGCCGAAGCGGTCGAAGAGCTCAAGCAGTCCGAGTTCAAGGACCTCTACGAGGACCAACGCGGCGGATGGTCGCAAACCAAAGAATGCCAGCTCGATACCGACTGGGAACTCCTTTTGCCCGATGCCTACGTGAACTCGGTCGAGGAACGCCTTCGCATTTACCGCGAGCTCGACGCCCTGCACGGACCAGAGGCGCTTGAGGCCTACCGCCTCGGCTTGGTCGATCGGTTTGGAGCGCTTCCGCCTGCGGCTGAAAACCTTTTGCGTTCGCTGCACATTCGATGGCTCGGGCAGTCCATGGGAATGGAGAAAATCCGCATCAAGATGGGCAAGTTGATGGCCTACTTCCCCGACGACGCCAACTTTTCGATACCGGAACACGTTTTGGGTCAGTTTTTGCGGGACCTGCAGCGCAATCCGCAACGCTTTCAAATGAAGCAAAAAGACCAACGCAGCTACCTTGTCGTCGATGCCGTGCGCTCGGTGGACGAGGCTATCGGATTCTTAACATCTTGGTCTGAACCCCAACCAGCAACTAGCAACTAGCAACCAGCAACTAGCAACCAGCAACTAGTATGAACGCCCTTACCGCCACCGGCCTGCACAAGCGCTACGCGTCGCACCACGCCCTTCGCGGCCTCGACATGGAGATTCCCCAAGGCAGCCTTTTTGGCCTCCTCGGACCCAACGGGGCCGGCAAAACCACCTTCATCCGCATTGCCAACCGCATTTTGGCGCCCGACGAGGGCCGAATTGAGCTCTTTGGGGCTCCACTGGGGCCGGACGCCACGAAGCGCATCGGTTACCTGCCCGAAGAGCGCGGCCTGTACAAAGGCATGAAGGTGGGCGAACAGGCCATGTACCTGGCGCAGCTGCGCGGACTCTCAACCTCGGACGCCAAGCAGCGCCTTCGCGCATGGTTTGAACGCTGGGAACTCCAGGGCTGGTGGGACAAAAAAGTCAGCGACCTCTCAAAGGGAATGGCCCAAAAGGTCCAGTTCATCACGACAGTGCTGCACGAACCCGAACTGCTCATTTTTGACGAACCCTTCTCGGGATTTGACCCCATCAATGCGCAACTGATCCGCGAAGAAATGCTGCGCCTGAACCGCGAAGGCCGCACACTCATCTTTTCGACCCACCGAATGGAGAGTGTCGAAGAGCTTTGCAGCCACATCGCACTAATCAACCAGGGCCAGAACGTGCTGCATGGAAGCATTCAAGAGCTCAAGGACCGCCACCGCTCGGGGCAGTTTGTACTGCGCTACCGCAGCGAAGACCCGACCAGCCTCAACCTCCCCGAGGGCGCTGAGCTGACCGACCACCGTCGCGAGGCCCAGGGAATTGTGGCGGCCCGGTTCCGCGCCGAAATTGACGACGCGTCGCGCCTGCTCGCCGCGTTGGCACCGCAGGTCAACGTCTACCAATTTGAAGAGGTGGTTCCCAGCATCCACGATTTATTTGTTCAAACCGTTCAAGGCGCATGAAACCATTCCTTCTCGTAGCCCAGCGCGAAATCACCACGCGCGTTCGCAAAAAGAGCTTCTTGGTCATGACCCTGCTCGGCCCCGTCCTGTTTGTGGGGCTGATGCTGGCTCCGGCCCTCATCGCGATGTCGAGCGAGACTGAAGACCTCAACCTCATCGTCGTCGACCACAGCTACGTGCTGCCGGGCACACCCAAGGTCGAAGGCGCCAACTTGGCCTACTTTGACCCCAAAGAAGTCAGTGAAGAGCAAGCTTTGGAGCTCGTACGCACTCGCGAAGACGTGGACGGACTGCTGTACGTTCCTGAATCGATCAACAGCGACCCCGAATTCAGCCTCCAGAACGCTAAACTCTACACTGAGGGTACGGCTCCGCTCGGCGTGGCCAGTGAACTCGAGAGCCTGCTCGAGCGGTTCGCGTACGAGGGCAAGCTGCGCCACTTTGGCGTCGACCCCGCAGTGGTGACCAAGGCCAAGTCCGAGGCCAGTGTTCAAGCATTTGAACTCAGTGACGAGGGCAGCGAAGCGTCCGGAACCGAAATCAAAACCGCTGCCGGGTTCTTTGCGGGCATTCTGATTTACATGTTCACCTTTTTGTACGCAGCCCAAATTATGCGCGGCGTGATCGAAGAAAAAACTTCGCGGATCGTCGAGGTCCTCGTCACCACGGTCAAGCCGGCGCAGCTTATGCTCGGCAAAATTTTAGGCATCGCCACCGTGGGCCTTTTGCAGTTCGGAATCTGGATCGCCCTCACTGCCCTCGCTGCGACTGCAATCGGGTCGATGGGCTTGCTTTCGCCTGATCCCGAGCAAGTGGCTGCCCTGAGTGCGGCCGGGCAAGCTGCCCCTGAATTGAGTGGAATCCAGTCCGCCCTCGGTACCCTCGACAGCCTCAACCTGCCCGCCCTGATTGGGATGTTCGTGTTCTACTTCTTGTCGGGCTACCTGTTTTACGGGGCGCTTTTTGCCGCCGTGGGCGCGGCCGTAGACAGCGAGACGGACACCCAGCAGTTCATGCTTCCGCTGACCCTTCCACTGGTGCTGACCTTCATTCTCGCGACGAGCATTATGGAGAATCCGCACGGACCCTTGGCCGTGGCACTGTCGATGATTCCGTTCTCGGCGCCGATTGCGATGATGATCCGGATTCCGTTCGGAGTACCCTGGTACGAGGTCGCGGCCAGCATGTCGCTGATGGTCCTCGGATTCTTAGGCACAGTCTGGATCGCCGGGCGCATTTACCGTGTCGGAATCCTGAGCTACGGCAAAAAGCCGACCTACGCCGACCTCTGGAAGTGGATCCGAATGAAGCCGTAAGTCACCAGCCATGCAGACCGCCATACTTGACTTAGGTACCAACACATTTAACCTATTGGTCCGGAGCCCAGAAGGCGTCCTCACATTCAGCGACAAAATTCATGTGCGGTTAGGTGAAGGCGGACTGCGCGACGGCCGAATCACTTCGGATGCCGCACAGCGTGCAGTAGACGCTGTTCGACAACATCTTGCACGAGCAAGAGAACATGGGGCGGTTCGGAGCTATGCTTTTGCAACCTCTGCCATGCGTTCAACATTGAATGGGGCTGAACTGGCCAACCGCATCGAACGCGAAACGGGGCAACCCATCCACATCATCGACGGAGACCAAGAGGCCGCATTTATCGCCGAAGGCGTGGCCCAAGCGTGGCCCGAGCTCCACGAGCGCCACCTCATCATGGACATCGGGGGCGGAAGCACCGAGTTGATCATTCGCGAATCTGGCCGCAATCTCTGGGCCCAAAGCTTTACACTTGGGGTGACCCGACTCTTTGAGCGATTTTTGCCCAGCGACCCGCCCTCAGCTGCGCAATGGTCTGAAATTGATGCCCATCTAGAGGGTGAACTACTGCCCCTGTGGGATGCGCTTGAATCTTTCCCATGCCATATTTTGCTCGGTTCGAGCGGATCCTTTGACACCCTATATAATGTCATGGCGAAGCGTGTGGGCCTTGCAGAACTTGACATGGGTCAAGCCCGGGCTGAATTTGATCTGGACCATTGGCCTGGGGCTTCTGAGGCCGTTCAGTCCGCAACGACCCAGGCACGAATTTTGATGCCTGGGATGCTCGCTATGCGGGCCGAAACGCTGCACTTGAGTGCGCGGCAGATTGACCTAGTTTTGGCCCGACTTAATGCACGCCGCATGCTCCTTAGCGGCTTCGCCCTCAAAGAGGGTGTGTGGAGCAGCATACAAGACCCCAAGAACCCATGGCGCGCATACTGCTGGTAGAAGACGAAAAAGCAATTCGCAACGTACTGCGAAACATCCTCTTGAACGAGGACCCCAAGCACGCCATTGACGAAGCCGAAGACGGAGATCAAGCGATTTCGGCGCTGGACGCGTCGAGCTACGACCTCGTACTCTGCGACATCAAGATGCCCAAGCGCGACGGGCTTGAGGTGCTGGCCCACGCCATGAAGCTGTATGCCGATACGCCGTTTGTGATGATCAGCGGCCACGGCGACTTGGACACGGCCGTGGGATGCATTCGCAGCGGTGCCTACGACTACATCGCCAAGCCCCCCGACCTCAACCGCCTGATCACGACCATTCGCCAGGCTCTGGACCGCAAAAAGTTGGTGGCCGAAAACCAGCGCTTGCGCAAAAAGGTCGACAAAAAGTTCGACATGGTCGGCGAATCCGCGGCCCTCGAGCAGGTGCGTGAAGTGATCGAAAAGGTGGCGTCAACCGATGCCCGTGTGCTGATTACCGGTCCCAACGGAAGCGGCAAAGAGATCGTTGCCAACCAAATTCACCAGCTCTCGGCACGCTCGCGCCAGGCCTTTATCGAGGTAAACTGCGCGGCGATTCCGTCTGAACTCATTGAATCAGAGCTTTTTGGACACACTAAGGGCTCGTTCACCAGCGCCATTAAGGACCGCAAAGGCCAGTTTGAGTTGGCCGACGGCGGAACCCTTTTTCTCGACGAAATCGGCGACATGAGCCTTTCGGCCCAGGCCAAGGTGCTGCGCGCCCTTCAAGAAAACTGTATTACTCCGGTGGGGAGCGGTAAGTCCATCTCGGTGAACGTGCGGGTTCTAGCCGCGACCAACAAAGACCTCAAGGCCGAGATCGCCGCGGGGCGATTCCGCGAGGATTTATACCACCGCTTGAGTGTAATTGTCATTGAGGTACCGCCGCTGAACGACCGCCGCGACGACATTCCGCTGCTCGTGGAGCACTTTCTCGGAATGTTGGACGGGTCCGCCAAGCGCATGACCCCCGAGGCCATGGTACACCTGCAGCACATGGACTGGACCGGCAACGTGCGCCAGCTGCGCAATGTGGTCGAGCGCCTACACATCCTTGGCGGCAGCCCGATCAGTGCGGCCGACGCGGAACGCTACGCGTAAATCCTTAGTTTTTAGCGCGCCATGACCGCCAATCGGCGGTAGAAGCGCCAGGTCATGGCTGCGGCCGAAAGGGTAAGTCCCACGGCCAAGGCGAACCATACGCCGACGGCTCCGAAGTCAAAATAGGTACCGATAATCCACTCGAGCGGCAGCGCCACGACGTAGTAGGCCACAAACGTGAATACGGTGGGCATTTTAACGTCCTGGATTCCGCGCAGCGCGCCGAGGGCGGTGGCCTGCATCCCGTCAGATATTTGGAAGAGCGTCGCCACAATCAAGAGTTGACCTGCAAGCCGTGCAACCGCCGCGTCGTCAGTGTACAAGAAGGGAAAAAGGTTGCGTCCAAACAAGAACAGCAGCCCCGTAAAAGTCATAAAGAGCACAGTCAGCCCGAACAGGCTGGTCGCAGCTTCGCGCGCCGAACCGTGGTCGCGCTGCCCGAGGTACTGACCGATGCGTATAGTGGCGGCGGCCCCAAGTCCCGTAGCGGCCATATAGCTAATGCTCGCCAAGCTGATGGCCACTTGGTGGGCGGCCAAGGCGGTGGCCCCGTAGGTTCCGATAATCCAGGCCGAAAGCGCAAACGCCGAAACCTCAAAGATGTACTGAAATCCCGTCGGAATCCCCAGTTTGAGCAACGCCCACACGCGGTGCAGCGTGACGCGAGCTGTTGCCCAAATCTCAGCATCGATCCTCTTTTGGCTAAAGAGCGCCCAGTACATGCCCAGCATCATGGCAACGCGGGCAATCAAGGTCGCCACGCCGGCGCCCATCATTCCCCACTCAGGGAAACCGAACCAACCGTAAATAAGCAGCGCGTTGAGTACGACATTCAAACTATTGCCGGCAATACTCAAGCTCATGGGAATTTTGGTTTCGCCCAAGCCCTCGAGGTACTGCTTGCCCGCCATAAAAAGCATGAAGGGCAAATAGCTCAGCGACACGATAAAAAAGTAGTCGCGATAGGCCTCGATTACGCGCGGATCCTGGCCCGTTTGCTCGGCGCCCCAAGCCATGGCGTAGGCCATGATGGTCATCAGTACCGCGGCCGCAACGTTGACCGCTACGGCATTTTTAAAGAGCTGCTGGCCCTTTGCCCGGCGGCGCTGGCCGTGGGCGTGCGCCACGAGGGGGGTGAGGCCGTAGGCCATTCCGATTCCGAACACGAGCGGAACCGAGAGAATACTATTGGCCAGTGAAACGGCCGCCAAGGGAATGGTTCCAAGTCTGCCCACCATAACCGAGTCCGCAACCGACGCCGCGATGTGGCCCACCTGACCGGCGACCACGGGAAGGGCTAGCGGCGCGTTTTGGCGCCACTGAAGTCGGTTCCAGAAACTCATTGGGATTTAGTCTTCGAGGTCCTCGTAGCGGTCAACTTCGCGCTGGTAGAAGGCCTGGGCCTCGCCAAGAAGTTTGGCCATTTCGTCGGTCAAGTCCCCCTCGTCTTCGCCGTCGACGTCGTCGAGCCACTCAATTTCGTCGGTATCGAGGTCCATGACAAAGCGCGGAAACTCGGTGTGAATGAGAAATACGCTGTCGGGGTGGTCGGTGTTGTCGCCTACGAGAAACTTGGGGATGGCCATGGCTGCGGGGAGTTCGTTGTTCCCCCCGAAGGTACGCCGCGGCCGCAGTACATTTAACCCGTGAAGCTGCTTTTTTTCGCCCGCAAAAGCCTTTGGGCGCAGCCCGGAGGTGACACCGTGCAGCTCGAGCAGACCGCGGCAGCTTTGTCCAAGCGTGGCCACCGGGTTGAGGTGGTGACCGAGGTTTCGCAACTGCATACGCTCCTTGCCCGCGAGCCCTGGGACGTGCTTCATTCGATCAATTTGGGCCGTTGGGCCGACCAGATTCCCTGCCTTCAGGCGCGCCGTGCATACCCGGGGATGCGCTGGGTCGTGAGCAGCGTGCTTGTGGACTACCGCGCCTACGACGCGCAGCGGGTGGCTTTGGCAGGCCGCCTGCCTCATGGATGGGTCGAGGTGGGCAAGGCCGCGGTGCGGGCCCTGCGGGGCCAAGACCGCTGGCCGGGCTGGTCGGTACTTCACCCCGATCGCTTGAGTGCGGAACTCGCGTGGACTGCCGACGCGCTCGTCGCGACCACTGAGGCAGAGGCTTCGACGCTGCGCACGCGGTGGGGCCTCGGAGCCAGCGTGCACGTCGTCCCCCCGGGCGCCGACCACCTGCCGCTGAGTGCACGTCCCCACGGCCACCTTCGGCACGGATGGCTGATTCCAGCCCGCGTTGAAGGCCTAAAAAACCAAACTTTTGCCGTGGAACTCTGGGGCGCCATGGCCCGCCGAGGGTTCACAGAACCCTTGCGGCTGTACGGCGACGCGGCACCCAACCACGGCCGCTACCGCAACCAACTTACCCAAGCGATTCGGGCGGCCCGCGCGGCGGGAGCCGACGTCGAATGGCTTCCTCGCCTCGAACCCGCAGCCTTAGCTGCGGCCTACGGTGTGGCGCGGGGCGTACTGGTTCCGTCGCTGAGCGAAACCTACGGCCTCACGGTCGCCGAGGCACGCCGCGCTGGATGCCAAGTCGTGGCCGCGCCCGGAGTCTTGGGCGCCGCCGAGTGGGGCGACGAGGTCCATGTGGCACCCCTTGAACTCGAAGCCTGGGAGTCCGCCGTGCGCGCCGCGGATCCGAATGCCGACGTTGAGTTGGGCTCTGACCGGGCTCCGCTACTGACCTGGGATTGGGCCGCCGAGCAGCTCGAGCACATCTACTCGGGGCTGCGGGGTCGCCTCAGCATCACGGGCTCACGCGGAATCCCCAACCGCTACGGCGGCTACGAAGAACTGGTTGACCACCTCGCCAAAGGCTTGTCAGCCCGCGGATGGCGCATTGACGTAGCCACCTCGTCGACCCACCCTGTGACCGAATGGTCGAACCCGGGCGTGCGCCGACGAATCCACCGGGATCCTGAGCCGTGGATGGGTACCGCCGGCCAGTTCATCTACGACCTACTGAGCATTCACCACGCAGCCCAGCAGCGGCCCGACGTCCACCTTACCCTCGGGACCACCTCGTCGGCCCCTTGGCTTGCCCTCAAATTCTTGCGCGGAACCGCTCCGCTCGCCGTGCACCTCGACGGCCTCGAGTGGATGCGCGGCAAGTACCGACCCGCCGTGCAGCGCTACCTCAAGTGGGCCGAGCGCACTGCGGCACTCTCTGCAGACCTCCTCGTCGCCGACCACCCCGAAATGACGCGTTACGCGGCCCGCTACACGAAACCTTGCGCCGAGATCGCGTACGGCGTCGACGACCCTCAGTTCGTTGGACAACTCGACCCCTTGCTGGGCCTCCAGCCCGGTGTCTATGCGCTCATCATTGCCCGGCTGGTCCCTGAAAACCACGTCCTGGTGGCCGCCGAGGCGCTGAGCCCCGTGGCACCCGTGGTGGTGGTGGGCCCATTCAGCAACCCTGAGGGCCGAGCGCTACAGGGTGTGCCCAACGTACATCTTTTGGGTGGTCAGTTCGACGCGGGCTTGCTCGACAGTTTGCGCGCCCACTGTGGGCTCTACGTCCACGGGCATTCGGCGGGCGGAACCAATCCCGGCCTTCTTCAAGCCATGGCCGCTGGCTGCGCGATTGCCGCCCACGACAATGCCTTCAATCGCGGAATTTTAGGCGATTCCGCCCACTATTTTACCACGGAAGGCGCCCGCGAGCAGCTCACGCAGGCTTGGACTCAGCGCGGAACCCTGACCCGCGACCACCGCGCGACCCTTGATCGCGGCTACCGTTGGCCCGTGATCGTGGATCAGTACGACGCGATGCTGAAGGGGCTTCGTCGTTCGTAGGGAATCACACCCAACCCCGCGCCCGTAGCAGCGTAGCCAGCATGATTTTGAGGTCGAGTGCCACCGACCAGTGCTCGACGTAGTAGACGTCGGCTTTGACGCGCTCAGCCATTGA
>CAIJMB010000076.1 GCA_903821715.1 uncultured Flavobacteriales bacterium | reverse complement strand
TGTGCTGCATCGAAGTCGTAGAAGTGGGGTATCGTGCAAGTCAGGGAGGTGGTCCAATGTGCCGCGTCAGCGATAAGGCTAACGAGCCAACCTTGCCAACGAGCCAACCTTGCCAATTAGGGCATGAAACTCGGATCCGCAATCGCCCCCCGAAGCTCCCGGGCGGCCTTGGCGGCAAGGGCAGAGCGCACCTGGTCGCGCATCATCGGAACCACCGAGGGGTCAAAACGCGAACGAAAGCGTCCGTCAAGCGACGACTTGGAACCGCGGTTCACCCGGTCGCCCGGCTTGTCTTCTTGAATGCTCGACCACTGACCTGGGTAGAGGTTGCTGGCGTCGCCGCTGTATTCCGCGCTGGCGATGATGCGCTCCATCTGCTCTGAGACTTCGCGCTGGCTTAAAATGCGGTTGCCCTGCACGAGTTTGGCATTGAGGGCTCCGCGCACAAAGACCCGGTAGTCGACGTCGTAGTAGAGCACCTTGATGAATCGCTCCTCTTTTTTGGTCGTGCCGTCGGGCTGCTTGACGTCGTAGGTCTCGCGGCGGTAGCCCTGGCGCTCGTATCGGGTCATGGTGCCCGGAACCTCAGTCCAGTCCGTCATCTCAAGCTCAATCACGTAGTCAGGCTGGGTGGTGGCAGCAAAACGCGCTTGCTCGGACCAATCGATCCACTCAATGAACGGGTCGTTGAGCGCGCGCACCTGGCTGAACAGCTCGCCCCTCAGCCCCACGGCGAGGTCCATCTCTTGGCGAGTGGGGGCAATGACGTCGCGCAGTCCGACGGTCACCCGGCCGGCGGCCACGGCCGAATCCATGAGGGCCCGGCTGTCGCGGTACGGAACCCCAATTTTGGCCTCCATCGCCCCGAACTGGTCGTGGGCCCCGCGCCACATGCGGTTTTGAAGGCGGCGAATGCCCTCCTGATACATGGGTGTGGCCACGGCTTCGCGCCACTCGCCGCGCAGCACCTCGTTGTCGGGATCGTACTTCAGCGCTTGGGCGAGCAGCCGCTCGGCTCCGGCGTAATCCTGGGCGGCAAGGGCAGAGGCCCCTTCGCGGCGCAGCTTGGCCACGTGGCCGGCGCGGGCATTCGCGTATTCGCTGGCGGCTTCAGCGGTGCCGGTGAGGAGCACCCCGGCGCGGTTGGCGCGGTCCTCAAGGTCTTTAGCGCGCACGTAGGCGTCGAGGGCGCCCACGGTTTCGCCTGCGGCGTTGAGGGCGCGAAACTCGGCCACCTGGCGGGCCACCTCGCGGGTACCTAGCCGCTTCACCTCGGCGGCGGCGTTGACGTTGCTGCGCTTGGCTTCGAGGGCCTCAAGGGCCGAAATGGTGGCCTCGTACGACAGGCCTGACTCTTCGAGCTTGGCGCTGCGGCGCAGGGCTTTCTGGGCGGGCGAACACGAAAAAACCGCACCAGCCAGGGCTAGTGCGGTTGCAAAAAGGTAAAGGGTACGGCGCATACCTGCGAAGGTACGCCGCCCCCGAATTAACCCAAGTAGGTCTTGAGAATCTTGCTGCGCGAGGTGTGCTTGAGTCGGCGAATCGCCTTCTCTTTGATCTGGCGCACGCGTTCGCGGGTCAGGTCAAACTTTTCACCAATCTCTTCGAGCGTCAACGGATGCTGTCCGTTGAGCCCAAAGTACAGGCGAATCACGTCGCCCTCGCGGGGCGTCAAGGTCGCAAGCGAACGCTCGATCTCGGTACGGAGCGAGTCCACCATCAAGTCGTCGTCAGGATTCGGACTGTCGTCTGAATTCAGTACGTCGTACAAGTTGCTGTCTTCACCCTCAACCAGCGGAGCATCCATGGACACGTGGCGGCCGCTGTTGCGCAGCGACTCCTTTACGTCCATTTCGCTCATTTCGAGCTTCGTGGCAATCTCTTCGGCACTCGGCGGACGCTCGTGCTGCTGCTCGAGCGACGCATAGGCCTTGTTGATTTTGTTGATCGATCCAATCTTGTTCAGCGGAAGGCGCACAATACGGCTCTGCTCGGCCAAGGCCTGCAAAATCGACTGGCGAATCCACCAAACGGCGTACGAGATGAACTTAAAACCGCGCGTCTCGTCAAAACGCTGCGCAGCCTTAATCAAACCCAGGTTGCCCTCGTTGATCAAATCCGGAAGCGTCAACCCCTGGTTTTGGTACTGTTTGGCTACCGAAACGACGAATCGCAGGTTGGCCTTAGTCAACTTCTCAAGGGCGCGCTGGTCGCCGGCTTTGATTCGCTGGGCGAGCTCTACCTCCTCGTCGGCGGTAATCAGCTCGACCTTACCAATCTCTTGCAGGTACTTGTCCAGCGAAGCGGTTTCGCGGTTGGTAACCTGCTTGGTAATCTTTAACTGACGCATGGGCGGATACTTAGATCGCTAAAATTAAACGAATAAATCAAATGCTTACTTATTGCGGCTGCCAAACAGCGAGCTAAAGAAGCCTTTGCGTTCTGGCTCTTTCGGAGCCTCATTGCGCTTTACACGGTTGGCTCCACCTGGGCGCTTGCCACCGCGGTTTTGACCACCGCTGTTGCGGGGACCTTCACTGCGGTTGCCTTCGCCACGGGGGGCTCCACCATTGCGGTTGCCGCCGTTGCGGTTGCCACCTTCGCCACGGGGGCGATCTTCACGGGCAGGACGCTCAGTGCGCTCCTCGCGAACAGGGCGCTCGCCACGGTCCTCGCGGGCCGGACGCTCACCGCGCTCTTCGCGCTGCTCGCCACGGGGACGGCTGCGCTCGCTGCGTGGACGGTCTTCACGTGCTTCGCCGCCCTCTACCGGGCTGGCTTGCTCACCTTCGCCACCCTCAGCACGCTCTTCGCGGGCTGGGCGCTGGCTGCGGGGTCCGCGGTCACGGCCACCTTCACGGCCACCACGGTCTCCACGGTCGCCGCGGGGCTCGCGGGGTCCGCGCTCCTCACGTGGACGCTCTTCGCGCTCGACGTAGCCTTCGGGCTTCTCAAGCAGCGCCTTGCGCGACAAGCGGAGCTTGCCCTTGTCGTCAATGCTCAACAGCTTCACCTGAACGCGGTCGCCCTCTTGGTAGAGGTCGCCGGGGTTCTCGACGCGCTTCCAGTCCATTTCTGAAACGTGGAGCAGGCCTTCGGTTCCGCGGCCGATTTCAACGAACACACCAAAGGTCTGTACGCCGCGAACGACGCCTTCGTACACTTTGTCAACCTCAGGGATGAAGCAGATTCCGCGAACGATTTCTTCGGCGCGCTTCATACCCACTGGGTCGATACCGCTGATTTCTACGCGGCCCACGTCGCCCACCTCTTCGATGGTGATGGTGGTTCCGGTCTCAGCTTGAATGCCTTGAATGACTTTACCGCCGGGTCCGATGACACCGCCAATGAAGTTCTTTGGAATTTCAAGACGCACCATTTTAGGAGCGTGGGGCTTCAACTCAGCGCGAACGTTTGGCATGGCCTCAAGCATTTTGCCGAGGATGTGTGCGCGGCCTTCGCGGGCTTGGTTCAGGGCTTGCTCCATGATTTCGAAGCTGAGGCCTTGAATTTTGATGTCCATCTGGCACGCGGTGATGCCGTTGGCAGTACCTGTTACCTTGAAGTCCATGTCGCCGAGGTGGTCTTCGTCACCCAAGATGTCGCTCAGTACGGCGAACTTGCCCGTTTCGGGGTTGGTGATGAGGCCCATTGCGATTCCGCTCACCGGACGGGTGATGGGAATACCTGCGTCCATAAGGGCGAGGGTTCCGGCACATACCGTGGCCATTGAGCTTGATCCATTTGACTCGAGAATGTCAGAAACCACGCGAATGGTGTAGGCATTTTCGGCCGGAATCATCATTTTCAAGGCGCGCTGGGCGAGGTTACCGTGGCCGATTTCGCGGCGGCTGGTTCCGCGCAGCATACGCGCTTCACCCGTTGAGAACGGAGGGAAGTTGTAGTGCAGGTAGAAGCGCTCGTCACCCATGTAGGTGGCAGCGTCGATGCGGTTGCTGTCCAAGGCCGTACCTAGGGTAACGGTCGTGAACGACTGCGTTTCGCCGCGCGTGAACAGAGCACAACCGTGCGGGCCAGGAAGCACGTCCGTCTCGCACCAAATGGGGCGGATTTCGGTAGTGCTGCGGCCGTCGAGGCGGGTTCCGTTTTCAAGAATTTGGTTGCGCATCGCGTGGTACTCTACCTCGTGGTAGTACACCTTGGCGAGTGAACCGT
>CAIJMB010000075.1 GCA_903821715.1 uncultured Flavobacteriales bacterium | reverse complement strand
GGAATTTTTATTCACCACCGCGTCGACGATGCCTTTGAGGGCGGCCTCTAGCTCGTCGTGGTCGTTGCCCTCGGTTCCGTAGTTGAGGCCTGCGTAGGCAGACTCTGGAACCGCGCCGTAGCGGTCGATCACATAAAACAGGTCGGGGCACGCGCCGCCTTGGGCAAAGTTGAGCGAGCCGTGCAGGCGGACGTACTTCTCAGCCTTGTCCTGGTAGACCTTGCGCACCGTGTACATCTCAGAGAGGTCGATGGCCGGCTTGCCCATGCGCACCAGTTCAGACTCGAGGAATCCGGTGGCCGAATAGCTCCAGCAGGTACCCGAGCGTCCCTGGTCTTTGACCGGAGTCGCCTCTAGGTCATAAATCGTTGTGAATTCAAACGTTTTACCGTCGCGAGATCCGTTGTTCGAAATTTTATTGATCAGGTCGACCTGCGCAAACATACTAGCTGAGGCCAGCAGAGCGCCAATAAAGAGGTGCTTGTTCATGTGGTGATTGGGATTTAGAGAAAATTGGGAGCGACCGGCGCGTCTTTGGTTCCGTTCGCGTAGTCGTAGAATCCGCGGCCCGACTTCACGCCGAGGTCTCCGGCAGTTACCAT
This sequence comes from uncultured Flavobacteriales bacterium, assembly GCA_903821715.1. Lineage (GTDB taxonomy): Bacteria > Bacteroidota > Bacteroidia > Flavobacteriales > Schleiferiaceae > TMED14. The sequence continues at coordinate 10,801 of CAIJMB010000075.1, read as the reverse complement.
CGCCACGAGGAGCGGATTGGGCGCATACTTGGGCTGGCCCATACCTTCGTGCAGTACCCGCAAAATGCTGAGGCATACGTCGAGACCAATAAAGTCAGCGAGCTGCAAGGGGCCCATAGGGTGCGCCATGCCGAGCTTCATGATCGACTCGATCGCCTCGACGCTTCCGACACCCGTTTGAAGCGTTTCAATCGCCTCGTTGATCATGGGCATCAGAATGCGGTTGGCCACAAATCCAGGGAAGTCGTTGCATTCCACCGGGATTTTGCCGAGTTCCTTGCTCATCGCCACCACCGCAGCCGCAGTGGCGTCCGAGGTTTTGTAGCCGCGAATAATCTCGACGAGCTTCATCACCGGAACCGGATTCATAAAGTGCATTCCGATGACCTTGTCGGGGCGCTTGGTGGCCGCCGCGATGCGTCCAATCGCAATCGACGAGGTATTCGAGGCCAAAGTGGTTTCTGGCGCACAGAGTTCGTCGAGTTGGGTAAACAACTTGAGCTTGATGTCCACATTTTCGGTGGCGGCCTCCACGACGAGGGCCGAACCGGCCACAGCCGGTGCCAGTTCCGTATGGGTGCTGATGCGCGCCACGGCTGCCGCAGCATCCTCGGCTGAAAGTAGGCCTTTGGCTACTTGGCGCTCGAGGTTTTTTGAAATGGTGGCTAGGGCGCGCTCCAAAGCTGGGGCGCTGATGTCGAACAGCGAGACGTTCCATCCGCTGGTGGCGAACACGTGGGCGATTCCGTTCCCCATCGTGCCTGCGCCGAGTACGCTACAGTGCTTCATGGGGCTAAAAGTACGCTCGGACGGCTACTTTCCGCGCCCCTTGAGGACGGTCCATACCGTGTACAGCAGCACCTTGAGGTCGTTGCGCCAGGACATGTTTTCGATGTAGAGCAGGTCGTACTCCATCCGACGAATCATTTCGTCCACCGTGCTAGCGTATCCGAAGCGGACCATTCCCCAACTGGTGATTCCGGGGCGAACCTTATAAATGTGACGGTACTGCGGCGCTCGTTCGATGATTTGTTGGGCAAAAAACGCGCGCTCCGGCCTAGGGCCCACAATTGACATATCGCCCACTAGTACGTTCCAAAACTGTGGAATCTCGTCCAATCGGTACTTTCTCAGCACGCGACCAACCTTCGTGATGCGCGGATCATCTTCACTCGAAAGCTGGGGCCCGGCGGTCTCTGCGTCAGATCGCATTGTGCGGAATTTCAAAATATTAAAGGTCTTACCCTGCCGACCTAGGCGTTCTTGACGAAAAAAGACGGGGCCTTTCGTTCGAGCCACCCCTGAGGCAACGACGACCATGAGCGGAGTCAAAAGGACCAATGCCGACGCGGCAAGCGCCACGTCGGCGATGCGCTTGCTGTTGCGCTGCCATGCGTCCATAGGCTCGTGGTGCCATTCCATCAGCGGAACGCCATGCTCGTCCAGCTGAACCATCCCTGAGAGGATTCCGTAGGTGTCCGGAAACATAAAAATTCGTACACCAAGCTCTTCGAGGTCGAGCAGCAAGGGCGTAAGTCGCTGGTGCTCTTCTTGCGGTAGCGCCACGACCACATCCTCAATGCCCAACCGGTGGGCCCACGAAGCGATTTCTTTAGGGCTTCCGAGCAACGGAAGGCCACAGCACAGTGTGTCGCCCTGCTTGCCGTGCACCGACATCCAACCCGCAAGGACTTCGCCCGATGACTGTGCATGCCGTCGTATGTCGTGCTCATGGGCTTCAAGTAGCTCACGGTCCCCGATTAAAAGGGTGGGAAAGTGTAGGCTCCCCTGGTTAATGCGCCAGCGAATATGGCTTCCAAGGGCGAGACGGATCAGCGCGCTCACGCCAAGCAAGGTTCCGCCAAAGCGCTTGATCGTACCCCAGTACGCCGTATAACTTTTGACGTAGTCGTCGAGCAAAAAGAGCAGAAAGAAGGCCAAGACAAAAAAGAACCAGGTCTGAACCAGTCGACTTAATTCAGTGAGGCGCGACTTGCGGAGCAGACTTTGGTAGAGCCCCACCACCCCCAACGTACCCACCCAAAGCACCGCAGTGATCGATAGGCCCCAGGGATAAAAGTCGTCCCAAACTAAGGACTCAAGGCCAAATCGGGCAGGTTCAACCACGCCCTTGCGGTAGCTGTACAGCCACGTGTAGGCAAGACCCGCAGCGGCTACGTCGCCCGCGAGGTAGGCTAAGGTGTAGCGCCGTTCGGTAGCCCGCAGTGCCGATCCTCGGGGACTCAACGGTAGACCAGCTTGAGGTTGTCAATCCACAGCGTGTCGGCTACTTCGCGGTCGGTGCGCACTGCGCCCAAAAACAGATTGTAGTTCACGGCCCCAGGGAAACCCGAAACCTCGGTCACCAAATTGACGTATGCCTTGGACCACACGCGCTTGTCACGAAAGGTTACCGTGGTCTGTTGGGTACTGGTTCCGTTCTCGTTGGCGACGACCCCGATGTTAAAGGGCATAGTGGATTTGTAGTTGATTTCGAGGTAGACGCTTTGACCCGACTTTGGAAGCACATAGGCCTGCTGGGTAATGGCCTCAAAAATTTTTTGCCCCGGGCGAAGCACGACCATTCCACTGGCGTTGTGGCTTTCACCTGCAGGGGCAGGGAATCGTTCGGATTGGGTTCGGTTCCACACGGTGTCGCTGCGCGGCGTGGGTGCAAACTGAATCCCCGCCGACTCAAAATCTTCTACGTTAACGATTTGTGCCCAACTTTCGTATGCCAGCACCGCGGCACCCCCCGCGGGCCATTTGACGGTCTGGCCGTAAGCGGAATTCAGGTTCCGCGTGTACGGACCGTAGAATTCATACTGGGCTTGAAAGCTGCTGATTCCGTTGACTTCGACGCCAGGGTAGAGGCGCACCGTAGCGTTCGGGTCAGACACCGGAAGCGGAATGCGGGCGGGTAGGGGGTAGACCCCCAAGTACGTCCCCTCAGATTCGACCCAAACTGAGCGTACGTGGGCGCTAGATGTTCCGCGGCTAGGGTCAGGCGCCAACGTCAAACTGTCCACCTCGAGGTAGACTACGGGCTTTGCCTCGTTGCGGTCGCAGCTCGCGCTCACCAATGCTGCAGCCCCGGCAAGGATGTGGAAAAGTCTTTGGATCCGTCGCATTCGGTGCAAAGGTACGGTTGTACTTTCGGCCTATGACTCCTGATTTGCCCCGCCACCAAGGTCAGCGACAGCAACTGCTCGCGCTACTTCGGGGCAAAGGCATTAAGAATGAGCGCGTTCTTGAGGCTATGGGTCGGATTCCACGCCACGCCTTTCTCGAAAGTTCGTTTGAAGAATTTGCATACCAAGACATTGCTTTTCCGATTGCCGCGGGCCAAACCATCTCGCAGCCCTACACCGTAGCGTTCCAGTCCGATGCGTTGGGCCTTCCCGAGGGCGCTAAAATTCTGGAGATCGGAACGGGTTCCGGCTACCAAGCTGCCGTGCTTGAAGAGATGGGCTACCGCGTCTACACGATTGAGCGCCAGAAAGCGCTGTTTGACTTCAGTAAGCGCCTGCTTGACGAGCTGGGCTACCGCCGAATTCAGCAAAAGTTTGGTGACGGATACAAGGGGTTGCCCTCGTTTGCGCCTTTTGACGGAATCTTAATTACCGCTGCCGCTCCAGAACTGCCTCAGGATCTCTTGGCGCAGCTCGCGCCCGAGGGGGTGTTGGTGGTTCCAGTGGGCGACGTCGAATCGGAGCAGCGCATGCTTCGCGTGCGCCGTGGTGCTGATACAGCGTGGATTCACGAAGACCTCGGTAGCTTTCGCTTCGTGCCGATGCTCAAGGACGTAGCGACGCAGCGCTGAAGTGTACAGCGCTGTACGAATCTCAATTGCCCTTGTCGCCATCTCGGTTCTACTTTTTGGTGGAGCTTGCATTCTGCTTCCTCGTGCATATGATGTTCCCGCATTCACACCTCGAAAGGGAACGCGCTTTTGGAAACTTCCGACCGGGTCTCAGATTGGCTATCTGAGCATCGAAAGCACGACGGAATCCAAACGATCGCCCATTGTTTATGTGCACGGGGGGCCAGGTGGTGCGGTTCGCGACGCCCACATCATGGCACTTCAACCCTTGGCGTCGCTCGGGCACGACATTTACTACTACGATCAAATCGGTAGTGGCCAGTCTGAGCGACTTGAGGACGTGACTGAATATTCAGTTGCCCGTCACTGCGCTGACTTAAATGCATTACTGGAGCAAATCAAGTCACCCAAAGTCATCTTGATTGGTCATTCGTGGGGTGCAATGCTGGTTGTGAATTACCTGCAGAACTACCCAACTGACCGAATTGAAAAGATAGTTTTTGAAGTTCCGGGGCCGATTTTACCTATAGATCTAACGATTAAAGATCGCTTGCCGGATCCGCGGCTCGGACTCACTTCGCCAACTGCCACAAATCGGGAAACCAATGAACGCACCAATAATTGGAGGGTCCGATGGGTGAGGGCTGGCGCGTATCGCTGGGGAATAAAACTAGGTTCCGATCGCGAAATGGATCGATTCATGGCATACTGGGACCGTGAATTGAGCCGATCCACCATCTGTTTTTCAAAAACTGATCTGCCTGCTCAAGCGGGATCCGGGTACTATGCCCATATTATGACGGTCCAAAGTTTTGAGGACGTTCCGGACCAACGTGCGGTCCTAGCTCAACTAGAGATTCCCGTGCTCGTCCTAAAGGCCCAGTGTGATAACCAGCCCTGGGGTTACGCGGCTGAGTACCTAGAGTTGTTTAAGCAGTCAGAGCTTGGCTTGGTAACGCACTCTGGCCACGATATGGCAACCGAACAGCCGGAATCATACCTGGAATTCGTTGCGAAGTTTTTATCAAAATCTCAAAAAGACTAGCCTCGGATCTCATTCTTAATGGCCTCCCTAAGCGGTCCCCTACATCGATCTACTTATTCCCTCGCTGCATCGCGGTCAATATCCCGCTCTTTAATGCTGGCGCGTTTGTCGTAGAACTTCTTGCCTTTAGCCAGCGCAATGTCCAGTTTTGCCCATCCGCGTGAACTAAAGTAAAGCTTCAAAGGAATCAAGGTTATTCCGTTGTTTTGCAGCTCTTTGCGAATCTTCTTTAGCTCGTTTTTCTTCAGGAGTAACTTGCGCTCGCGCAGCGGAGCGTGGTTAGCGTAGGTTCCGAACTTGAATTCCGAAATATGGAGGTTTTTGATCCATACCTCACCGGCCTCAGAGACGTATGCGTAGGCGTCGCTCAAATTAGCCTTGCCGTCGCGCAGCGCCTTGACCTCGGTCCCGGCAAGCATGATGCCGGCCGTAAACTCCTCTTCGAGGACGTACTCGTAGCGCGCACGGCGGTTTTGTATGACGGGATTCATCCTGCAAATCTAACCCCGGCGCTACCTTTGAGGTGCCCATGATGTACACTTCGCTGATTCGCCCCCTGCTATTCCAACTTTCTGCTGAGCACGCCCATAATATGGCTCTGGGCGGACTTCGCATCGTTTCACAGAGCGGAATCTCCACGGCCGCCCTCCGTGCGGCCGTGGGGTCGGTCCCCGACGCCCCAGTTCAGGCCATGGGGCTGACCTTTCGCCACCCCCTTGGGCTGGCTGCCGGAATGGACAAGAACGCCGTCGCCCTTCGCGCCTGGGAGGCGCTCGGTTTTAGCCATCTTGAAATCGGAACCGTCACGCCGCGTCCGCAACCGGGAAACCCAAAGCCGCGCATGTTTCGACTGCCTGAGGACGAGGCCTTGATCAACCGAATGGGATTCAACAACGGGGGTGCCGAAGCGGCCGCCCTACGAATCAAGTCCTCAAAGCACTGTAACCTCATCGTGGGCGGCAACATCGGCCGCAACAAAACCACCGCCAACGAACAGGCCGTGGACGACTACCTCGCGGCCCTCAACGCCGTGTACGCCGTGGTGGACTACATCGCCGTCAACGTATCGTCGCCCAACACTCCGGGATTGCGGGACCTGCAGTCCGAGGCCAGTATGCGTGCGCTGCTTGAGGCTGTGGCCAACGAAGCCAAGCGCCTCGGAGGCAAGCCGGTAGCTGTGAAAATTGATCCGGACTCGAGCAAGGAGCACGTGCAGCGCACGGCTTCGCTCGCGGTGGAATGCGGTCTCAAAGGCATCATCGCAACCAACACCACGGTCGGCCGCACCGGACTCCGCACGCCACAAGCTCGCATTGACGCCATCGGTGCTGGCGGCCTCAGTGGTGCGCCGCTCACGCGCCGCTCAACCGAAGTCGTGGAATGGGTGCGCGAAGCTGTCGGAAGTTCCGCCTCGGTACTCGGCGTCGGAGGGGTGCGGACCGCCAAGGACGTGCACGACAAGCTCAATGCCGGAGCCGACCTCGTGCAAGTATATTCGGGCTTGGTCTACGAAGGGCCGGCTATGGTTCGCCAACTCGCCGCCGCATGGAACGCCTAACTTGGGTCGAGTGCCCCCGCGACGCGATGCAGGGCTACCCGACACTATTTGCCACCAAAGACAAAATTGAATTCCTGCGGCGCTTGCTGCCCGTGGGTTTTGACACTATTGACATCGCGAGCTTCGTTTCGCCCAAGGCGATTCCGCAGATGGCGGATTCGGTCGAGGTGCTCAATGCCCTTGCCCCCGACAAGGGAAGCAATAAATTTCTCGTAATCGCCGCCAACGCCAAAGGTATTGACCGGGCCGTGGCGCATCAGGCGGTGGACGTCGTAGGGGTTCCGTTCTCAGTTAGTGAGCAGTTTCAGCGCCGCAACACCAACCGCAGCCAACTTCAGGTTTTGGACGAATGGACGCCAGCCATCGAGCGTGCCCATGCGGCCGGCAAAGAGGTCGTGGTCTATCTGTCGATGGCCTTTGGCAACCCCTACGGCGAACCGAGTACGCTTGACCTAGTGGCCGATTGGACGCAGAAGGCTGTGGATCGCTGGCAGCCCACCGTGCTTTCAGTGAGCGATACGGTCGGAAGCGCCACTCCGCAAAGCATTCGCGAGGTGGTTGCTAGGGTTCGGAACGCGTCCGGCGCAACACCCTTGGGGCTGCACCTGCACATGCCGGCAGCCGAGGCCTTGACCAACGGACTGCTTGACGCGGCCTGGGATTCGGGGATTCGCCGTTTTGATTCCGCACTGCTCGGATTGGGCGGATGTCCCTTTGCGCAAAACCACATGGTGGGCAATTTGCCATCAGAAGCTCTGCTTACGTTTGCCACGGCCCGCGGAGCCTCGTTTGGTGTCAAGCCGCTGGCGCTAGAGTCGGCCCACAACGCCGCCCGCGCGTTTTTTAACTACCTTTGATGCGTTCGCGGTGCACGCGCTGAGAACGTCTCAATCCGCGTGCTGAAAAGGGAATCCGGTGCAATACCGGAGCTGTACCCGCAGCTGTAAGTTCCGCACACACCGCACGCCGCAACAACCCACTGGGCAACCGGGAAGGGGGCGTGTTGGGGAACGAGCCAGAAGACCTGCCTCGAACGATAATCCGAGCGTGCCGGGAAGAGTGCGCCCTGAAGATGATGCAGCGATTGCTCCGCAGCCTATGGGTTGCTGGCTTTTGGTTCTGGGCCGTGACGCCCTTGTCGGCCCAACAGGCTGAGGACACGCTGCGTGTCACAGTCAATCCCATTGGCCGCGAAACATTTCACTTTGCGCTCCCTGAAGTTCCGGTTGACGCTGGGATGTGGCGCACTCAGTCTCCGGCAACCGCCCAGATTGCGCCTCGAGCCCTCGGAGTGAATACTTCGGCCTTGCTCGCAGCAGGCCTTGACCTTCGCCAATCAGTCCCTGGTGGAAGTGCGTGGTTAGCGCTTGATGGTCTACCGTCAACCCATACCTGGATCGAGTGGGAGGGGCTTGCCCTTCAGGCGTCCGACCTCGGAATCATGGATGTGCGTCTGCTGCCGAGCTCTGGTCTGCAGCTGGAACGCAGCGCGGACGGTTTGCGCCTGCGGTCGTCAGCCCAATCTGAATTCCGCGCCGAGGCCGCTTCGCTGGGCAACGCTGGCCTGTCGGTATGGCTTCCAGGGCAGAGCACGGACCTCGGGGTCAATGTGAGTTCCGCCCTCAACCGCTACGCCTACCGCGATTATCTGGGGCAGCGACAGTTGCGAATCGGTGCCGGGGTGCAGCGTGCCGAAATCCGAACGGCATGGCGCGGCACGCAAACCCTACTGAAGCAGGACGGTGCCGCCTACTTGGTCGTGCTGCAGCAAGGGCTGCCCGAGGCCGTCACTCAAATACGCCGCGAAGGCGCGGTACAGCGCGATCTGCGGGCCACGGTTGTTCAGCGCCAAACGCTGCAGATCGGACGAGTCTATTGGCAAAGTATGCAGTACGCGACGCTGACGTCCCAGCGCTACGACTACGAACAATTTGGCGGAATCCACGACACCAACCGCGCCCAGTCGGTCGGCATACGGATGCGGGCACAAGCATGGGTTCTTCGGCAGCTCGTCTCGTCTTCGGTAGATGCGTCGCGGCTCATGGCGCAAGGCCCCAACAAGGATCCGGCGTCGGCCCTCAGGGTACAGGCGATGCTGCGCGGAACGGGTTTGCTTCCGGGCAAGCTTCGCTACCACTGGGGGTTAAGTCATTTGAGCCAGGGATCCGAAGCAGGTCGCATGCTGCCCATGCTTCAGCTGAGCGCGGCCGAAAAAGCGTCGACCCAGTGGAGCCTCAAGGCCCACCGCCACCAGCGATTCCCGACCTTGAACGATCTGTTTTGGGTTCCGGGCGGCAATCCGATGCTGCGCGCCGAGCTCGGTTGGGAAGTTCGGGCGTCCCTTAACCGCAAATCCGCCGGTACCGAACTCTACCACGGGCGACTCACTGATGCCATCGTGTGGATGCCCGTCGGTACGATCTGGACCCCGCGCAACGTCGCATCCATCGCGCGTTGGGGCGGAAGCGCCCACCTTGATTGGAAGCGCGGCGCATGGTCCGGAACGTTTCGTGCACAGGCAGTACGCAGTGTGAACGACCTCGGATTGCGCGTACCCTATGTGGCCCCGTGGTCCGTTTCGGCGCTCGGTGCGCGCAAAGTCGGCTCTTGGACATTTCGGGCGGAACCAAGGTTTCGCGCCGCCACACCCACCGCGTGGTCCAGCGACCGAGGTACCTGGTTGCCCGCACAGGGCCACATCGACGTGCACGCACAGTGGTCAATGAAGCGGTCGGCGCTCGAAATCAGCCTGTACAACGCCACGAATTCACCCGTGCTATTGCAGCTCGGCTACCCGCTCCCGGGGCGCTACCTCGGAATCTCATGGAGCACACCAATTTCTACAACCCCTAAAACTTCACACTAATGCGCACTACGTTACTTGCCGCTACGGCCCTGATTGCATTGGCCTCGTGCGATCCCCAAACGACTCCTGGATCTTTTGATTCAGGTCTTTACGTGCTCAACGAAGGCGCCTTCATGGGCGGCACCGCCACGCTCACCCACTGGTCGCCGGACGACAGCGTGACGACGGATGCGTTTGCCATCGCCAATGGCCGTAGTTTAGGCAATTTGGGCAACGGAATCGCTGCAGACGCCGACCGTATCTATGTGGTGCTCAACGGAGCCGCTGCCTTAGAAGTACTAGAGTATCCTGGACTCGCCTCGGTGGGTCGTGCAACTGGGTTCGCCTCACCGCGGCACGCCGTCGTGCTTGGCGGGGGCGACCTTGCCGTCACCGACTGGGGCCGCAACCGACTGTACCGCGTGAGTGCGTCGTCCTTTCAGCGCACCGATTCGGTCGACCTCGCAGGCGGCCCTGAGGCGATGGTGCTGCATCAGGACGAGCTTTGGGTTACCCACAGCGGAGCCTACGGCACCGACAGCACGCTCACCGTGCTTGACGCATCCACACTTGACGTGCTGGCCACCGTTCATGTGGGCATCAATCCGACTTCGGCCGTTAAACTAGGTTCTACGCTGTACGTGCTCTGCTCGGGCTACACCGACTGGAGTGGGGGCGGAGCCGACCGCAGCGCCGCACTCGTTCGCGTGGACTTGGCCACACGGAGCGTTACCGCGACCTATCCCGCCGTGTACCCGAGCGATCGCCCCACGAAGCTTCACACTGACGGTCAAGTGCTGTATTGGATTCGTGACGGATACACCGGCGACGTGCTGCGAATGAATCCAACGGATTTAGACTACCCAGCTTATGCTTGGATTTCGGGCTCGGCCTATGGATTGTACGCCGATCAGGCTACTCGCCAACTCTACGTACTTGACGCCAAAGACTTCCAGCAAACGGGTGAAGTGCGGCGCTACAGCGCCGGGGGGCAGCTCGAAGCGACGGTTCCTGCCGGAATCGTTCCGACGGCGGCGATCTGGATGCCATAAAGCAAAAACCCGGGCAAGGCCCGGGTTTTTGCGTTTCTAGTAGCTAGTTACTAGTTGCTTTTGAGAGACCAGAAGCTAGTAGCCAGTAACCGAGTTAGGCTTGTGCGGTGCGCTCTACGCGCTGCAGCGCAAAGCCAATGGCGTAGCCCCACAGGGTGGTGGCTCCGAACGAGATTCCGAGGAAGGGCAACGCCGCGACGTAGGTGGCGGGAAGCGACATGCCGTTGCCGACGTACCACACGGCGAGGTTGCTCAGTCCAAAGAAAATGAGGTTGCTCGCGGCGCTGTGGCCCATCCACGCAAGGCCTTCAGCTTTGGGCTTGGCGAATTGTGCGTAGGCGAGTACGGCGAGGTGGGCAGCATAGATTCCGAGGCTGTCGGCAAAACCCCAAGCAAAGCCTTCGTTGTAGGCGGCATACACGGTATTGTTCAGCACCAGGTCTGAGGCGTAGAGTACGGCAAGTGGCAAAAGGATTTG
>CAIJMB010000074.1 GCA_903821715.1 uncultured Flavobacteriales bacterium | reverse complement strand
TGCTGCTGGTCAAACTCGACGCGCACCTTGTTGGCGATGTCGTTTTTGACCTCGAGCAAGTGCTTCTCTTGGCTCAAGTGCTTGAGCACCTGCTGGGCGCGCTTCTTCAGGTCGTCCTCTTCGAGCAAAAGCTGCTTTGCTTCGACCTCGAGGTTGGTGTTGCTCGCAATAAAATGCAGCAAAAACGTGTCGGACTCGATGTTTTTGACCGCAATCTGGGCCTCGGTCGGAATATTGGGGCTCTCTTGAATGATCTCGAGCGAAAGCTCGCGAATCGTCGACATAAGGGCCGTGAATTCGGTATCGCCCTCGGCCGGAACCGACTCGTCCAAGTACTCCACCCGCGCGCGGTGGTAGGGCTCGTCGGTCAGGAGCTCAAGAATGCGAAAGCGGCGCTTGCCCTGCAAAATGGCGGTAATGTTGCCGTCCGGCATGCGAAAGGACTTGACCATTTGCACCAAGGTTCCGACCGTATGCAGGTCGTCAGCCGTCGGCGTTTCGGTATCAGCGTTACGTTGGGCCACAACCCCAAAGAGCTTTTTGCCCTTTTGGGACTCCTGGATCAGGCGAATGGACTTGTCGCGCCCGGCGGTAATCGGGCTGACCACCCCCGGAAACTGCACGGTGTTGCGCAGCGGCAGCAGGGCCAATTCAGGAGCGAGATCAGCCTCGGGAACCGAGTTGTCCTCTTCGTTGGTAATGAGCGGAATAAGGTCCGTGTCCTCAGACAGGAGTGAAAAGCGGGTTACTTCCATGGGCCGACTATTGGGCAATGGCCGTGCCACCGCGAAGGTGTGCCGTTTGCGCAAAAATTTCGGACAAAATGTCGGTCGTGGCAGCATCCAATGGCCGGCCGCGGCGTGCGAGCACCCGCTCGGTAGTTGCTAAAACCTTGTCGAGGCGGTACTCGGTCATTCCCTGGGGACCACCCCACGAGAAGTCCGGAATAAAGTTTCGAGGAAAGCCCGCGCCAAAAATGTTGCACGCGACACCCACCACCGTACCGGTGTTGAACATGGTGTTGATTCCAGCCTTGCTGTGGTCGCCCATTACCAATCCGCAAAACTGCAGGCCGGTGGGTTCAAAACGACCGCTGGGGTAGCTCCAGAGCTTGACCTCGCTGTAGTCGTTCTTAAGGTTGGAGTTGTTGGTGTCCGCCCCCAAGTTGCACCACTCGCCCAGGACGGCGTTGCCCAAAAAGCCATCGTGGCCCTTGTTACTGTTGCCCCACAGGACGGCGTTGTTTACCTCACCACCGACTTTGCTTCCGGGACCGATGGTCGTCGCTCCGTAGATTTTGGACCCGAGCTTGAGCTGCGAACCTTCGCCCAGCGCGAGTGCGCCGCGCACGAGACTACCCTCCATGATTTCGCTGCCCGCAGCAAGGTAGATGGCCCCGGTCCGACTGTTGAGCACACTGGCCTCGGCAACCGCGCCTTCTTCGGCAAAAATTCGGTCGCCAATCAGGGTGTTGGTGCCGCTAAGCGGAGCCGAGCTGCGCCCTCGCGTCAGAAGGTCAAAATCGGCCTCAAGGACCTCGGAATTGGCCGAAAACAGATCAAATGGGCGGCGCATCAGGAGTACTGAATCGGCAAACACCACATTTTCAGCGGCATCGGCCCCGTGGCTCGCCAACCATTCGCCCTTGGCGTCGACAAGCTGCTGGCCGGAGCGAAGCGACGCGACGGCATCTACCAGGGCGTTGGTGGCAACCAGACACCCGCGCACGTGGCGCACGGCGTCGCCTTCGGGCTGACTCAGATCAAAACTACCGGCCAGGTAGGCGGCCGAATGGTACGAAAACGTTGAACCCGGGCTGCGCAGCGACCATTTTTCGCGAAGGGTAGTTACACCAACGCGCAGGTCGGCCACAGGCCGGGTCCAAGAAAGGGGCTTGAGCGTCTCGCGCTCGCCGCGGTCGTGGAAGATGTAGTGCATCCCCACGAAGGTAGCGGCTTACTTCGAGAATTTCGCGTAGCGGTTGCGGAACTTGTCCACACGACCCGCTGTATCGAGAAGCTTTTGCTTGCCCGTGTAAAATGGGTGCGAGTAGCTCGACACTTCCATCTTTACAAGTGGGTAGGCCACACCGTCAACCTCGAGGGTCTCTTTGGCATTGGCGCAGCTGCGGATCAAGGTAATGTCACCGGTGCCCATGTCTTTAAAAGCACACACACGGTAGTTGGTAGGGTGGAGGTTGTCTTTCATCGCTTCGTTATTTTAGATCGAGGTTTGGCCCGATCCCCATTTTTTGCGGACGGCAAATGTACGAAATACTTTTGACCGGAGTTTTTTTTGAATCGCAAATTTCGCGCTCGGATTCCGAACTGCAAAACTGCGCCCCCGGTACGACCTTTGCAGCCAGCACAACCACCATGTTGACAAAGCCACTCAGGCCACTCGCCACCGCATTCATCCTCGCCCTGCTCGCCCTCGCGTCGTGCCGGCCCGAGTACCGGTTTGCGCCCGAACCGGTGACCCTCGTGCGCAGCCAGGACACCGTCTACCTCGACACCGTGTTTGCCACGGTCGGTAGCTCCACGCGGAGCGTCCGCCTTGTCAACCCCAGCGCCTACGACATCAACCTCAGCCGCCTGAGCCTGGGCCGCGGGTCCGAGTCCCCCTTTCGCTTCAACGCCAACGGCCAGCCCGGACCCGAGCTCGAAAACGTCGTGATTCCGGCCCGCGACAGCATCTGGATTTTTGTCGAAACCACTGCGCCCCGCGGCGACGGCGAGATGCTTTGGGAGGACTCCCTGCGCGTCGAACAAGGCAGCTTTGCCCAAAACATTTACCTCGTGGCGCTCGCCTGGGACGCGCACTTCCACTACCCCAACCGCGTCCTGACGATTCCGCAGCCCGAACCCTACCCCGACATCCTCATTCCCTACGTGATTTTGGGCGCCAACGAAGTCTGGAGCGACGACAAGCCGCACGTCGTCTACGGCTACGCGGTGGTGGACAGCGGGGCCACCCTTGATATTTTGGCGGGCGCGCAGGTCCACTTTCACAGCGGCTCTGGCCTTTGGGTGACTTCGGGCGGAACCCTCCGGGTCGACGCCGCCGGGGCCGGATCCTACGACGAACCGGCAGTGCTTCAGGGCGACCGACTCGAACCCTTTTACCGCAACATCGCCGGCCAGTGGGGTGGCGTTCTGGGCGGAATCTTCGTGCAGCGCGGCGCCCGGGCCGACATTCGCAACGCGTGGATCCGCAACGGAACCCTCGGGATTCGCTGCGACAGCGTGGCCAACGGCGAGCCCCACAACCTTTTGGTGCGCAACAGCCGAATTACCGACTTCAGCCGTGCCGCCATCTACAGCGGATTTGGCCGCATCCGACTCGAAAACACCGTTGTGGCCAACTCCGGCCTCTACAACCTCTACACTTTGGGTGGCCGCATTGAGGCGGATCACTGCACGTTTGCCAACTCCTTTCCCGGGCCCCGCGCCACACCGTCCATTGGACTCTTCAACCGCTACGACGACGGAACCGGCACCTTTCGCTACCGCGCCCTACTGCAGGCCGACCTTCGCAACTGCATCGTGGACGGAAGCCAAGAGTCCGAAGTCGGCTTCGGATACGGACCCCAAGCCGCATTCAACTACCGCTTTGAAGGATCTCTGCTCAAACTGAACCGCTTCCCCGATCCCGCCCTCTACGACGTCAATGACCCCGCGCGCTTTGAGGGCTGCGTGTTCAACCTCAATCCGCAGTTCGAGGCATCGAGCACTTTTGACTACCGACTCAAATTGGGCTCGCCTGCCCTCGGAATCGGCTGGCCCAACGCCACGAACCTCGTTTCGCTGGACGCCTTGGGGCAATCACGCCCTAGCCCTGCCGACGCGGGCGCCTTGGAAACGTTGTAAACGGCTTCCTAGCCCAAACCCACTAAAAACGACGGCGTATCCACACCGTCGGCGTAATCCCAGAGGGCGGGGAACTGGCTTTGGCCAAAGGGCGTCCGCCCGCGACCTACCACGGTTTGAAGTTGGCCGGATTGGCCGTCCAACCAGGATTCCGCGGCAGCTGTACTGTCGTGCCAGGTGACATGGACCACTGAAAGGGGCGGCTTCAGCGTCTCGTGCTCGCGCAGCACCACCCAATTGTTTTCGAGAAAGGGTTCGCGGTTGAGCATAAACAGGGCGCGGTGGTAGTCGTAGTTCGACCCGTAGCGGGCGTGCTCGGCGATTCGGCTCCACTTCATCCACGAAGCAAAGAGGCGCTGCACGTCGAATCCGCGCTCGAGGGCGAGGTGGGTAACGCTGCGGCATCCGCGGCCGAAGTAGCGAAAGAGGTCGTCTGAAAGGGCATCGAGCTCGGCGTCGGTAGCGTCGGCCGGAACCACCGCTGCCGAAGTCCGCGCCCCGCGCAAAATGCGCGGAACCGTGGCGAAGTACTGGTCAAAATGAGCGACGGCTTGGTCTCCACCAGTGGCAATTAAGGCCTCAACACCGTTCATCCGATCCACAACCTCGATGTCGGCATCGGAATCGAGCGACTTCAGCCGGCGAAGTACTTCAGTGGTCAAAATGGGGTCGTCGGATGAGGGCTTGAACCGAACCCGGTGGCCCGCAACATAGCCACAAAGCAGATCATGGAGGGCGACCAGCGGAAGGTTCCCCGCGCCCACCATTCCGACGGTCCGCGAAGCGGCTCCGCCCAATGGCCACATCGGAATCCACGCCTCGAGCGACTCGAGCGTCAGTGCGTCGGCCCATGCATTCAGCGCATCCGCGGTGAATTCAGGTGCAAACCACGGATTTCGTGCCGAAGCCCCCGCTAAAAGTTGGGGGTCCGCGGACAAACTGCGCAGCTCCGAACCGAGGCGTTCAAGGATCAAAAAACGAGTGCGGAGCAGGGCAGAATCAAGCATCGGTGCAGAAATAGGGCGTATCTTCGCCACCACAAAAGTACGCTTCGACCATGGCCATTAAGATTACCGACGAGTGCATTAACTGCGGTGCTTGTGAGGCAGAATGCCCCAACAACGCAATCTATGAAGGCGGGATGGAGTGGCGTTTTGCCGACGGAACCAAACTCAACGGAGGACTTGTCAGCAAGAGCGGCATGAAGACCGATTCGGCCACTGCCCAAGAGCCCGTGAGCTTCGACTACTACTACATTGTGACCGACAAGTGCACGGAGTGCGTAGGATTCCACGAAACGCCCCAGTGCGCCGAGGTTTGCCCGGTGGACTGCTGTGTCCCGGACGAACACCACGTCGAGTCGCGCGAAGAGCTCGAGGCTAAAAAATCCTTCCTGCACCTGGATTGATGCGCCACGTAGCCCTGATTCTGATTGCGCTTGCCGCCGGAACAGGGAATTCGTGGGCCCAATCGCCCGAATTCGATTCACTGGTTGCCGTATCGCGCAACCGAGAGCTCAACGACGCACCGCGCCTGGTGGCACTCGATTCGTTGGCTGCGCGGACGCTTCGGATTCTTCGCGCCAATCCGTCGGCAAAGACGGTTCCGCTGCCTGAGAACGCCCTGCGCACCGAAAGCCCCGACGGCCGCATCGCTGTGGTCACCCTGAACGCCCCACTAAACGACGGGAGCTACGCCTACCGCGGCATCGCAGGTCGCCCTGACGGCGCGAAGGGCATGGTTTGGGTTCCGCTCACCGAAGGGCAGTGGCCTGAAGCCATCGTGTACCGAATTACCTCGGCGCGCTACCGCCGCAAGACCTACTATGTGTCGCTTTGGTTCAAGCCGCACCTCAACGGCGTGCAAGAGAAGGGCATCGAACCAGTGATTCCGACCCGAAGCCGCTTGGTATTTGGCGCCCGCGTGTTTGCGGTGAAAAAGTTCAACGACGAAACCTTTAAAAAAGCACCCGAGCGACTGGTGCTGCGCTACGGCCCGATGGCCACCGCCACCGTTCGCCCCGAGAAGCCCGGAGTGATCGTGATCGACGAAGTCGCCCCCATCCGCGACGCTCCCAAGGGGCAGTACCGCTACTACGGCCCGACGGCTGTGCAAAATCGACTCATTTTTCGCGACGGAAAATGGCGTTTCGAAACCTTACCCTAACCTAAGCCCCCTAACTTTGCACCCATGAAAAAGCACAACTTTACGGCTGGACCCTGCATTTTGGCTCCCGAAGTTCTTGAAGGCGCCGCCGCCGCGGTTCGCGAATTCGAAGGAATGGGGCTGTCACTGCTCGAAGTCAGCCACCGCGATAAAAAGGTCGTAGCGGTGATGGAAGAGGCACAGCAGCGCGTACTGAAGACGCTTGGACTGGGCGACGACTACGCCGTGCTCTTTCTACAAGGTGGTGCAAGCAGCCAGTTTGCGATGGTTCCGTTTAATCTGTTGACCTTGAACGGACGTGCCGGCTACCTCAATACAGGTACCTGGGCGAGCAAGGCCATCGAGGAGGCCGACAAGCTTGCCCCGGGCCAAGCCCTGGAGCTCGCCTCGAGCAAGGACCGCAACTTCAGCTACATCCCCAAGGGATTTGCAATCCCTAGTGGCTTGGACTACGTCCACTACACCTCGAACAATACCATTTTCGGAACGCAAATGAAGGCCTTCCCCAAGGCCGACAGCCTGATGGTCTGCGACATGTCATCAGACATCTTCAGCCGCCAGCTGGACTACTCGGCCTTTGACCTCATCTACGCTGGAGCCCAGAAAAACCTCGGACCCGCCGGCGCGACGTTGGTGGTCGTGCGCAAGGACATTCTTGGCAAATCCGGTCGGTACATTCCCACTATGTTTGACTACCTCGTGCACATCAAGGGCGAGTCGATGTACAACACTCCGCCCGTTTTTTCGCTGTATGTGAGCCTGCTGACGCTGCGCTGGATGGACGCCCAAGGCGGCCTTTCTGAAATGGAGCGTCGTGCCAACGCCCGCGCCGCCGCACTCTACGGCGAGATTGACCGCAACCCACTTTTTGTCGGAACCGCCGCCACCGAAGACCGGTCGCCAATGAACGCATGCTTCCTTTTGCACGACGAAGCCACCCACAAAGACGTTTTTGACGGACTCGCTAAAGAGGCGGGTTTGGTCGGACTGGCCGGACACCGCAGCGTGGGGGGCTACCGCGCCTCGATGTACAACGCCCTCGAACAATCGAGTGTCGACGCCCTTGTTGACGTAATGCGCGAAGTTGAACGCCGCGCCTAATCATTTTTTATCTCTTTCTCATGATCGTACTCGCCAACGACGGCATCGCAGCCTCAGGTCAAGCCAAACTCGAGGCCGCCGGCCATACCGTACTAACGACTAAAGTTGCCCAAGAGCAGCTCGCCGACTTCATCAATGCCGAAAAAGTAGACGTGCTCCTCGTGCGTTCGGCCACCACGGCCCGCGCCGCCCTCATCGACGCTTGCCCCGGCCTGAAAATGATCGGACGCGGCGGAGTTGGCATGGACAACATCGACGTCGACTACGCCAAGAGCAAGGGAATCAACATATTTAACACGCCCGCTGCAAGCTCTGAGAGCGTGGCTGAACTGGTGTTTGCGCACCTCAGCGGCCTCTTGCGATTCTTGCCCGACAGCAACCGCATGATGCCCCTCGAAGGCGAAGCCAAATTCGACGGACTGAAAAAGGCGTACGGAAAAGGACTCGAACTACGCGGCAAAACCCTGGGAATCATCGGTTTTGGCCGCATCGGCCGCGCCGTAGCCCGCCAAGGCTACGGACTTGGAATGCGTATTGTCGCCCACGACCCCTTTGTGACCGACGGAAGCTTCGAGGTACAGTTTGCCGACGGCCAGAAGCTCAGCACTTCAGCCACGATGCTCAGCATGAGCGAATTGCTTGCTACGTCTGACGCCGTAAGCATTCACATCGCCGGCAAATCCGAAGTCCTTGGAGCGGCCGAACTCGCCCAGATGAAAAAGGGAGCCTTTTTGGTCAACGCCGCCCGCGGCGGAGTCGTGAACGAAGAAGCCCTTCTCAACGCACTCGACCATGGCCACCTGGCTGGTGCCGCCCTCGACGTCTTCACCAACGAGCCCACGCCCCACGTCAATCTCTTGATGCACGAAAAGCTTTCGCTGACTCCGCACATCGGAGCCGCCACCGAAGAAGCCCAAGACCGCATCAGCACCGAGTTGGCCGACACCATCATCGCCCACGCCTAGACTGTGGCGCGCTTTGCCCCCTTTGCTGCGGTTCGTCCGCCCCGCGCGCTTGCCGGACTGGTGAGCACGCGTTCGTACG
>CAIJMB010000073.1 GCA_903821715.1 uncultured Flavobacteriales bacterium | reverse complement strand
AGTACTGGGGCAAATGATGGCTTTTGGCCAATTCGAAATATTCTCAACGTCAAAAAGTACAGGAAGCTGCTGCTGGTTGGCATCTTCTGGCGCCGTTTCACAGCTCGAAGGTGCAAAGTGCTGCAGGTGGTCTCCGCCGAGGTCCACGCTGAACAATTCCCACAAAATGAACTTCGGTGGGTGGTCGCCGCTGTGGTCGTGCGGAACCAAACTATGCCCCAGCATCAGCAGGGCCGACAATCCGAAGAGCACGTTGCGCCAGCGATTCATCTTCACGACTTTAGAGGTTCCGACTTACGCACAAAGTGCCACACGCGCCACGCCATGACGGCGTTGACGAGGTAAAAGATGTACTTGGCTACAAATGCCACGTTGCCAAACAAAATGTTTTGGTACAGCTTCAGAGAATTGTAGACCAGCCAAAACACCCAGGTGTCGGCGTACATGCGGGGCATATTCAGGGTTCCGCTAAAGGTGATGCCCGTGATGAGGGCCGTGACCCAGAATTTCGACACGTCTTCTTCAGCAATTGGATGTGATAAAAATCCAGTAAACCCCACATAATTAAGGCCAAATGCGAGCGCGAACGCCCCGGCGGCCACCACAAAGTAGTAGCGGTCGAGGGTGCGCGGAATCCGATCGCTGCGACGGCTCCATACCAAAAAGCTCAGGGCGTTGCCGACCATCGAGACGGGGTAGGTGAGAAAGGCCGCCTTGTTGCCCAAAAAGTAGTCGACGATTGCCGAATTGACGCTGGTTACCACGCCCACGGCGTTGCCCCAGTTTTTGCGCTTGGTGGCCCAGCGCGTGCCCATCATGCTCACGGCGGCGCCGATGGTGCTTAAGATTCCGATAGGGAGTCCGGCAACCACCGTCTTGTGAAAGCCCAAGGCCACGGACGCCGCAACCACCGTGACGACGCCGAGGACGTCCATCCACTTGCTTTCGGTGATTTTTTGGAGCCTCAGCGACATGTTATGAGAACAGCAATTTGGAGAAATGGTGCGCGCCTGGTTCGAGGTCGTGAATTCGTTCCGCCGCGAGAACTGCTCCGAGCGCAAATCCACGGCGGTTGTGGGCGGTGTGCACGAGCTCAATTCGGTCGATGTCAGACTCGTAGCGTACAGTGTGTGTTCCCGGGACCGGGTCCTCTCTTCGGGCATAAACCGGCAGTGCGCCAGGCTCTTGGCCGTCAAGCGACCAACCGTTTAAGGCGGTGAAGTGGGTCAGGAGGCCTTCAGCAAAACTAATGGCCGTGCCACTGGGCGCGTCTTTTTTGGCGGTGTGGTGCACCTCTTCAATGCTCGGGGTGTACTGGTCTCGGTACGGAGCCATCAGGCGCGCCAATTCCTCATTTGCCCTCAGGGCGAGCTGCACGCCAAGGCTGAAGTTGGACGCGTAGACCAAACGATTTGACGCGTGTGCAAATGTTTCTGCAACGGAAGGGAGCGCGTCAAACCACCCCGTGGTGCCGCACACCACTGGGGTCTTTAGTTCTGCCAAGCGTCGCAGGTTACCAACTGCCGCGTCGGGTTGGGTGAATTCGATGACCACATCAGCGCCATTGAGGTCCCATTTGTCGCAACTTCGAATGCGCGCCACCACTCGGTGTCCGCGTGCAGTGGCTTCATCCTCAATGGCTTGCCCCATTTTTCCGTAGCCCAAAAGAGCGATGTTTAGTACCATGCCAGCGTCAGTTGTGCCCCAAAGGTAGTTTGCGGTCCAAATGCAGGGCGGAACCGGGCGCTCAAGTTCGGCGATACGTCAAAATCCACAAGATGCCCCGCGGCATACGCGTCCAAGACCTGAAATAGGTAGCCTGCGCCTACACCAAGCACCGCGTAATCCCGACGGCGCCGGTAGTTGTTTTGAAGCGAAAACAATTGATTCGTTGAAAACTGGCCGTCAAACTCGTCGACGGTCAATGGGTCGTTGTCCAGCCGAAGGTCAATTGCCGTAGTTAAACGATTGTAACTGCGTTGGTTTTGGTAGAGGTAGTACCCGCTTCCCGCCATAATGCCCCAGGCAATCGGAGCCTTCCATATCTGCTTGTTCAGAATTTGGCCGACACCTGGAATAAGCGCACTCGCAACCGCTGCCTTTTCAGGCTGACCCCAAGCGCGCGGTGCACGAGCAGAATCAGATTGGGCCCAAAGGATAGGGCCGCTCAGTATAAGTAGGATGAAGATGGCGCGCACGGTGGGTCAAAAGTAGGCTTAGCACCTTATACGAACTACTTTTGCCCGCTCATTCAGAGGTCCCGT
>CAIJMB010000072.1 GCA_903821715.1 uncultured Flavobacteriales bacterium | reverse complement strand
GTGATCGAAGAAGCCATTGACAAGTTTGGCTTTGCGTTGTGGAATATGGGCTTTACAAAGCTTCCGAATTAAGCGCTTAAGCGAATGAAACGTTTTGAAAACTACGTGCTCGGCCAGTGGACGCCGGGTGCAGACGCCGAATACGTCGCGCGGCATGCGGTGACGGGAGCGGAGCTGGGTTCGGTTTCGAGCCTTGGCCTCGACTACGCCGAGGTGCTGGACTACGGCCGCCGAATGGGCGGTTCCGCACTGAGGGCGATGACGTTTCCGCAGCGGGGCCTGATGCTCAAGGCGCTCGCCATGCACCTGCAGGCGCGAAAGGAGGACTACTACGCCGTGAGCTACGCGACCGGAGCCACCCGCGTGGACTCGTGGATCGACATCGAGGGCGGCATTGGCAACCTCTACACCTACGCGTCGCTGCGCCGTGAGTTTCCGGATTTACCCTACCACGTTGACGGGGGGTTGGTCAAGCTTTCAAAGGGCGGAACCTTCGGTGGCCAGCACCTGATGCTCCCGTTGCGCGGAGTGGCGGTGCACATCAACGCGTTCAACTTCCCCGTGTGGGGTATGCTCGAGAAGATTGCGGTCAACCTCTTGGCGGGCGTTCCTGCGGTGGTCAAACCCTCGGAATTCACGAGCTTTTTGACCGAGCGCGTCGTGCGCGACATTGTTTCGAGCGGAATTCTGCCCGAGGGCGCACTGCAGCTGGTGGTGGGCAAGGGCCACGGAATCCTCGATCCGGTGCAGCGCCAGGACGTGGTGACCTTTACGGGTTCGTATGCAACAGGCTACCGGCTAAAGTCCACCGGCCGATTTGCAGAGTTGGGCGTACCCTTTAACCTTGAGGCGGACTCGTTGAACGCGACCGTGCTCGGCCCCGACGCCGTAGCCGGAACCCCGGAGTTTGACCTGTTTGTCAAGGAAGTCGCCAAAGAAATGACCATCAAGGCCGGCCAGAAGTGCACGGCGGTGCGCCGAATTATTGTTCCCGAGGGTCAGCTTGAGGCCGTGCAAACGGCTGTGGCGCAGCGCCTTGCCGGCGTGCGCATGGGAGACCCCGCCCAGGATGGCGTACGCATGGGTCCGCTGGCGACCACGCTGCAGGCCGATCGCGTGCGTGAAGCCGCTCAGGTTTTGGCGGTCGAAAACGAAGTCGTCTACGGTTCGGTAGACGGCGGCGCCGAAGGTGCCTACTACCAGCCCCTGCTGATGCGCTGCGCGCGTCCGCTCGATGCGAATGCGGCCCACCGCATCGAGGCCTTTGGACCGGTTGCGACCTTGATGCCCTACCGCGACGTGGCCGAGGCGGCCCAGATTGCCGCGATGGGCGGCGGATCGCTGGTCTCGTCCATCGTGACGGCTGACAAAAACGCGGCCAAGGAATTTGTGCTCGAGGCGGGCTACAGCCACGGGCGGGTACTGGTGCTCGATTCGAGTTCCGCCAAAGAGAGCACGGGCCACGGCTCGCCCATGCCGCTGCTCACCCACGGCGGACCCGGGCGCGCCGGCGACGGCGAAGAGATGGGTGGAATTCGCGGCGTGATGCACTACCTGCAGCGAGTGGCGGTTCAAGGCCATCCCAACGTACTCAGCCACGTGGCCGAGCGCTACTACCCCGGCGCAGACCGCCCGGAGGCGAATCCGCACCTGTTTCGCCAGCATTTTGAAGACCTGCGCATCGGAGACACCGTCACTACCGCGACCCATACGGTCACGCTGCAGGACATCGAGAACTTTGCGGAGCTCAGCGGCGACAAGTTCTATGCCCACATGGACGCCAACAGCCTCGAGGGTACCATTTTTACGGGCCGAGTGGCCCACGGGTACTTCATTTTGAGCCGTGCGGCCGGACTGTTTGTGGATCCTCCCAAAGGGCCGGTGCTGCTCAATTACGGCATTGACACGTGCCGCTTTACCAAACCCGTGTATCCGGGTTCTACGATTCAGGTGAAGTTGACGGTCCAAGAAAAGGTCGACCAAGAGAAGCGCAGCCCCGAAGACATTGCTAAGGGCATCGTCAAGTACTACGTCGAGGTGGTCGACGAAACGACCGAAGTGGTCGCTGTGGCCACCATTTTGACGATGGTTAAAAAGCGGAACCAGGCGTGAGCTTCTTGAACCCCAACCTCGACCTAAAGCCCGGCAACTACGCCGTGATTTTTTCGTCGGAGCGCCCCGTGAACCCGAGCCCCGAGGGCTATGATGCGATGAGCGACGCCACGATGGAAGCCGTAGCAAAAATCGATGGCTTTCTTGGGTATGAGGTCGTGCGGAATGGCCCGGATGCCGTGTTTATCAGCTACTGGCGCGACGCCGTGGCCGTTGATGCGTGGCGCAAAGCCGCACTGCACGCCGAGGCCAAAAGTGAGGGCCGCGCCCGCTGGTACGACAGCTACCGAAGCCTTGTTTGCCCAATCGAACAACTCAGTTTTTTCAAGCGATGAACCCAAATCCTAGTGAAGGCTACGTGCGCGTCGAACGCCGCGGAACCATAAGCCACATCGAATTTTTTCACCCCCAAAGCAACTCGCTGCCGAGTGCCGTGCTGGCCGACTTGGCCCAGGCGATTCGCAATGAGGGCCACGACCCCGCAGTGCACGTCATCGTGCTGCGCAGTGGCGGCGATCGGGTTTTTTGCGGCGGAGCCAGCTTTACCGAGCTTGCCAGCATTCGCACTGAGGTTCAGGGTCTCGCATTTTTTAGCGGATTTGCGCATGTGATTAATGCGATTCGCACGGTACCAAAATTTGTCGTCGGACGCGTACAGGGCAAGGCTGTGGGTGGCGGAGTTGGCCTGGCCTCGGCCGTGGACTACTGCATCGCAACCCAGCACGCCGCGGTCAAGTTGAGCGAGCTCGCAGTGGGCATCGGCCCCTTTGTGGTCGGTCCCGCAGTGGAGCGCAAAATGGGCCTCAGCGCCATGAGCCAGTTGGCCATTGACGCTACGGAATTTCGCAGCGCCGCCTGGGCCCAGCAGCACGGGCTCTACGCACAGGTCGTCGACGACGCCGCAGCCCTGGACGCCGCGGTGGATGCTTTGGCCGAGCTCCTTGCGGGCCAGTCGGTAGAGGCCACAGTGGCCCTCAAGCACGCCCTGTGGCACGGAACCGAGCACTGGGGCGAACTCCTTTTGGAGCGCGCCGCCATTTCAGGTCGCCTGGTTCGCACCGACG